>JBOGQV010000258.1:0-12581 GCA_050749145.1 Nitrosotalea sp.
ATATTTTTTCCAATCCTTTTTCAAAAAAGAATTTTTTATCAGAGAATGGTTTTAGATCATCAATCCAAATTGCTTTTGCATCATACTTTGCAAGGAATGGCCTTTGAACCCATTTTGGATCTCTTCCCTGTAAAAATCTCATAACAATTGCTTTGAGTTTGCCCACTTTGGTGACTCCCAAAATCTGTATCTTGCCCGGAGTGGAAGACATACTTGGCCCCCTAACAGTTCTACATAGTCCACCCACCTGTTGATATGCATCTCGAAATATTTCCTGTGCACGTATCAGAGGTACTCCAAAGTAATGTTGTGCACCAGTATCCCTTACAACAAACATGTAATATGGAATCAACCCTAAGGACACTTGTTTTTTCCACATTTCTGCCCATAGTGTAGGATCATCGTTGATGTGCTTGAGAACTGGAGATTGAGTTCTAATTTGCGCACCTGTTCCTCGAATGGAATGAATTGCAGCCTTGACAGCATCAGTGGAAAGCTCTACGGGATGATTAAAGTGGGCCATAAATGAAAGATGTACTCCCCTTCTTGTTATCCTGTTAAACAAATCAAGTGTTTCTTGTGAGTCATTATCTGATGTGAATTTGTAAGGCCAGTAAGATAGTGCTTTTGAACCAATGCGAATAGTCTGTAGATTTGGTAGATCTGCATCAAGTATTGGATCAATATACTGAGAAAGCAATCTTGCCTTCATAATCATAGGATCTCCTCCAGTGAAAAGAATATCAGTGATTTCAGGGTGTTCTTTTAAATACTGTAATAAGGAGTCTGTCTCGTGCATGGCAAATTTGAGCTCTTCCATACCAACAAACTGTGGCCATCTGAAACAAAAACTGCAGTAAGCATGACATGTTTGGCCTTGGCTTGGAAAGAAAAGAACAGTTTCTTTGTATTTGTGCTGCATTCCATAGAGCTTAGTTCCATCCCTTAGTTGCGGCACATTATGTTCCATCTGGCCTGCAGGATGAGGGTTCAATTGTAATCGTATTTCATTAGAAATTTTTTGGATCTCTTTTTTTCCTAGACCTTTTTTTAAAGCATTTGCCATCTTAAGAAAGTGTTTTGGTCTTAGCATGTCTTTTTGTGGAAAGTTTAGGAGAAATATAGGATCGTCAGGTATATTTTTCCAGTTTATGAGCTGCTCTACTACGTAATTATTAGTCTTAAAAGGTAAAACATTTCCCACAACCTCTATTTCAAATTGTTTTTCTTTGGATAGTTTTTTTATTTGCGGGATATCACGAAAATTCATTAACGTGTATGATTTGTATGATGGAGAACTAAATCTACTCCAAGAGTCATCAAATTGCTGTAAAACCATATTTTATAATATCATTCATCATATTTATTTCGTTCGCAAAAATTTTCATGATTTTTATTTTTTTTGGGTAACACTTAACAATGATAAAAACAAAAATATAAAATGAATATATTTTTTATTAAAAATAATTTTCTATACTATGAACTAGAAAAAATGAATAATTTTTTTCCATCTACGAGTTTACCCGTTAAACACAAAAACAAGAATTTATGATAGATCCTACCACAACTGGACAAATCCAGAATCTTCCATCATTGATATTATCAAATGGAGACCTTCAGGTCCAACTAGTCATTCTAGTAGTTGGCCTAATAGCAATTTTTTCAATTTACTTTAAATTTGCAAATTGGATTCGTAGACTAAAATTTAGTTACACCCGACCTCATCTCTCACGCTTTATACGTAAAGCTGCATTGCCATTTTTTGCACTTGCGTTGATATCTTCCACTAATTTTTACATACAAATCTATGACCTATTTGATGAATCCACAGTTTCTTCCACTGAGATGTCAACGGTAAAGCAAACTTTTGCCAAGATTCTAAATTCTATAAACGTATTAATTATAGGATACACCATATCGCAATTAGTTCCCGCTATTTTACGAAAACATGATTCAGATCAAAAGGAGGTGAGCGATTTTGATAATTGGAAATTAAAACATGGCTTTCCAGATGATCCATGTGGTAATTGTGAGGTATGCGGTGGAAAACGATATGGTGTTTGCAAAAATGTTCACGATTTATTTCACAAGTTTTTCAAATGGACACCACCTACAGAAATTCCTCCTGAATTTACCAAAGAAGAATTCAAAAAATATTTGGATACAGAGGAAGGGCGTATGCATTTGGAAAGCTATCGAACGGGCGGTATGACAATAGGTAGCCATCAAGCAGTCATAAAGGATCCATTTAAGAAATGGAAGGAAGTCGAACGTGAAAAATATGATAGATACTTAAATTTGTGTCTGAATGGAAACAATGCTTCAGGACGCATGCTTAGTCTGAAAGCAAAACCCCATGAAATTTATTCAATAGATGAATGGATGGAGGTCAAACGACTTAATGATTATGAATATGTCATGCCAGGAGGGAAACCCCCCGGTTATTTTGAGCAAAAACAAAAATCCATGCCCAGATCTGTTAACCAGATCATCCCAGTTGGAATTTTTATTGTAACTATCCTGAGTGTAATTGCATGGTGGGGCGTAGATTTGGTGGTAGTCGCCACTGCAACAGGAGGACTAGGTGTTGGAGTAGGCTTGGCACTCAAACAAACCATGGAAAACTACTTTGCGTATCTAGTAATTAGAAAAAATAAGACAATACAAGAAGGAGATAGAATCCAATTAAGCACGGGTTTTAATGGGTATGTACATAGCATAACTCCAGGAGTCACTTACATAAGACATGCACTCAATGAATCTCTTGCCATAATCCCTACAAATCAATTAATGAACGAACAGATCCTCAATTTCACAAAAGAATTTTCATATGTTCCTGCCACAGTCAAAGTGGGCGTATCGTATCTTAATGATCCAAAACAAGTGGCAGCAATCTTGATTAGTGTTGGAAAAATATCCATGAAGCAATCCAAAGATGATAAAGGAAAGCATCTAGTTATCCAAAAAAGCTGCCCATATCTTGAAGAAAATAGACCAAGTTGTGGATGTGATAAAAATACTCTGGCAGATATTGATCAACCAATAGTACGATTTACTGACTTTAATGAATCATCATTGGATTTTTCTTTGTGGGTGTATGCAAAGGATTATGGTTCACATTTTAAAGTAGAAACAGATATGCGAATGACAATGTATGAAGAATTTAAAAAATATAACATCCGGATACCATGGCCAATAAGGACTATTTATCAAGGAGATGAAAAGAAAGAATCAAAAGAAATTTCAGAATTGGATGATGAACGAGAAAAAATTAAATCACAATTTGGGGCAGGAGATATTTCTTTACCTGATGAGAACTAAATTTTAACAAGTCTTTTAACATTCTTAAATATCAACCCCTCCCTAAATTTCGGTTTCAATTTTGTTTCCTGATAGTTACTTGTTTTACATCCAATAGGGAATTTCAAAATTGTTCTAGTTTGAGAGGTTAAAAAGAAAATGTTGACATCGGCTGATTCATAATCCATGAAAATATCATATCTGGCATAATTTTTGACCTTTGATAGATTTTCTAAATTAGTTTAAACTCCATTATCTGGTTTTTTGACAAGTAATTGTAATATGTCGTGTTTTGTTATTACTCCCACAATTTTCTTATCATTCAGCGCATCTTTGACTGGGATCAAATCATAATGATGTAAGTTCATTTTCTCTAATACTAAAAAAAGCTCTTCATCAGGATCTGTAAACGTGATTTCTCGATTCATAACCTTGTCCAATGTTGTTGCATCCCATTTTTTTTGAGATACTCTCTTGATTTCCCTTATTGATACTAACCCCAAAAATTTATCATCGTCTCCTAGTACTAGATAAGAATTCGTTAATGCGTCAAGATGATCTTTTACAAATTTTGATATCATAACATCACCACTAGTTGTGGGCAAGTTTGTCGACATGACATCTTTAGCTTTGAGGTCTCCTATTGCCATCTTTACATACAAAGGTATGAGTGCATCTGTTGGCTCTTCTTTTACCTCAACATTCTTGCCTAGACCTTTTTGCAAACCAATTCCAGATATTACCATCATTACAAGTGAACCAAATACAAGAAGTGAGAATATTGTTTTATCCAAAAGCCCAGCGCCTAAAAGTGTCAGCATTAACGCCAAATCAACTGCACCTTTTGACATTACTCCCGATGCAACAACTTTGTGTGGAGTTAGATTACCTATTCTTGCAGCAATATAAGATCCGCCAAATTTTACTCCAATTATAATTGCTAGAAATCCAACTATGGTAACAATAGGAAGTTCAAAGAAGTTTGTGGCAAAATGCAGTCCTATGCCCGCAAAAAATATTGGAATGAAAATACCGTATCCTATACTATGAAGTCCTTTAGATGTCTCCATGTATTCTTCTTTTGGCATTTGTGACATTGCAATTCCCAACAACAAAGCACCTATTGCTCCATGGATTCCACTTAATTCTGCAAAATATGCTACAAGTAGTATCACACCTACAATTGTTCCAAAATAAATTTCCTTGACCTTCAGATATTTTCTCACATACCGTAACATGTGTGGAAAGACAAAGACAGCAAAACTTCCTGCCACACCAAAGAAAACTATTATCTTTGCAAACAACCAAGCAATTTCAGGTGCGGATATGTTGGGACCGGTTTCCCCTATTTGTATTATCACACTTGTGACTATAATCGCAATAAATTCTATGATTGCAGTTACAGTAAAAATTTCCAACCCTATGGCAGATTTTAGTTTCCCCAAATCTACTAGAATCTTGGCAGTCACACCCAAGCTTGATGCACCAATCACACTTGCAATTGCAAGTGATTTTATCAATCCCATGTCAAGCTGCCAAGAAAATGCCAAGGCAGCAACAAATGGCACGAGAAATCCCACAGCTGCTCCTACAAAGAGTCTCTTTCTGAATATGGCAAGAAGTCCAGGGAGATCTATTTCCTCAAGACCAATCAAAAAGAATAGAAAGAAAATCCCTATTGATATGAACACCTCAATTTCATCTACCGGTTTTACTATGGAAAACAAGGCAGGGCCAACTACAATGCCTGCAATTACATTCCCAATGATAGGCGGCTGTTTTATCCGTATCATTATTTCCTCAAAAACCTTAGCGGAAAGAATTAGGACTCCCAGATACAAAATAGGCAGAATCAAGACTAGATTACATAGTTCACAGAATTTGAACTTTGGCATCTTGTAACAATATAAATCAGAATTTGGTTAATTTCATCCACAATGATGTATATGAAGAAAATATCTTTTCTAATTGTCTTGTTGCTAGACCTAGTACATTGTGAGACTAGGTTTTGCCAATGTATTTTACATGTTGTAAAAAATACAAACTTCCCAGAGGGTAATTAAATCCAAATCCCACCGGAATGAAAGATAAGGTGGAGTATTTCAAATTATTATTTCAAGATGTAAGTTAGTATACATTGCAATCATTGGGATTCAAATATGATGAACGCGTAATAATATCATGGCTTCAGCGTTTGTCATGATTAGTTGTGACTATGGACAGGAAAAAAGAGTCATTGATGAGATGAAATCTTTGATCCTGGTCAAACAAATTGAAGAAACAGTAGGTGTATACGACATCATAGCAACGGTAGAATCAAAAACCCTAGACAAAATAAAAGAGACCATTAACACCAAGATACAGAAAATGAACAATGTTCGTTCTACCTTGACCCTATTTGTCAACTAGATAAAGTCAAGGTAATTTCTAAAAAAGTTTCTCATTCCATATTTTTTGTATTAAAATTAACTAATTTTTAGAATCATGGGTAAATCCAGATTAATAGCGAAGTCTGAATTTGACATATATGAGAAGTAGAATGCGTAATACAAAAATCCGATATGCTCGTTATTCTTGTCAAATAGTATTTCACATAAATCACTTCTTTGTTTTTATCTTATTAAACTCCATTTAGTTATTTTATATCAATTACTCTTTTTTACCTATAATTGGAATTGTACTGTTACCAATAGATCTAGATACATATGGTGTTGTCAAATCCAAACCATTTTTTTGAAATAAAGTGTAGACATTTTTTCTCATTTCCGATTGTATCATCACATATTCATTTGGTTTGTTTGTATAGGCTCGTAACTTATAGGCTGCTGCAAAGCTGTCAAACCTATTCATAATCACATTTGGCGGAGGAGTATCTACTATGTCTCTTGTCATTTTTGCAGATTCCAATAGTATTGATTCTATCTTTTTACTATCATTGTCATAGCTCATAGTGATCTCAATTGTAGCTGCAACCAAGTCTAAACCGCTGTAGTTTACAATTCGTTTTTGCAATAATACCTGATTCGGTACACTTACTAGTTCATTTGTAATTGTCTTGATTTTCGTATAAATTAGTGATATTTCCAGTACGTCACCAACAAGTGAATCATCATCTGAAATTCTAATTCTGTCCCCAATTTTAAAAGGCCGGGTCAGCAAAAGCAAAATTCCGGCAATGGCATTGCCTACCGTGTTTATTGAAGCAAATCCAATGATGGTTCCTGCAGATAGACTGATCACACTTGCAATTATTCCAGAGGCAGCAGAAAATTGGAAAATTGTTAAAACTGTTGCCACGGTTATTAGACCAATTTTTACTAGTGAAAAGATGCCTTTCATATGATATTCTTTGAGTCCAAATGATGAAGACAGTCGTCGAAGACCATACCTGAGTATCAGATAAACAATGGTAGTGATTATGGCAATTATCGATGATGTGATTACACCAGTTAGATAGTTACTTAGAAAAGAAGTTACAAAGTCTACCAATATTTCATGATCATCTCTCCAGTTTAAAAACAATCCACAGTTACAGATTTCTCATCACGTACACATCACATTGAAAATTAGGCGATATTTTGCGCCAGTAGAATGACAGGTCAGCGTCAATTTAATTAATAAAAGATGAAATAGTACTTGATTTTAATAATGATACGAAGTTAAGATATATCTTCATAGCATCTTGTCTTCTGTCATTGTTCTTATTTGGAATCAATGTTTCCAATGCAGATGATGCAAAATCAAACATTACAACAAACTCTAGTGATTTAGCAGGTAATTTCACTCAGATTAACTGGGATGATTTCTTTTCTAGTTTTCATCCTCACAGTTACGTAGAAAAACTAACAAAAAATTTTGCCAAAGGAACATCATTTAATGATCTGACAATTTTTTCGTTTGGAATGTTTTTGTATGGTGTCTTTATATGGCATTTTTATAGATTACTTGCACGTCGTGAGCTTATTTCATCTGATTTTAGTGGAAAATATCTTCATACAGGAAAAAAGAAATTAGAGGTTGCAGGTATCGCAACTTATGTACTAAAACATGTTTTCGTATTTCCGCTCATAATTTTTGCATGGTTTATCGTATATTCCATCTTCATGTTTTTCCTTGCACGATCACTTTCATCTGAAACAGTATTTCTCATAGTGAGCTCCTTGGTGGTTGCAACACGAATTGCCGCATATTATAATGAAGACTTGTCAAAAGACATCGCTAAACTGTTGCCATTTGCACTTCTTGGCATATTTTTATACAATCCAGTTTATTTCAATCTAACTGATATCTTGTTAAGAGTAAAAGAGATACCTGTTTTTATAACACAAATTGCACAATTCCTGGTTTTTGCAATGACCATAGAAGCTATTCTGCGAATCATCTTCCTTGTCAAGCGCAGATTTATCGGGGAAAGAAAATCAAAAACAAATACAATGTAAAACAGCAATTGCTATAACTATACTACCAAGGCATAGGTCCTCAAACTAATTAGAAAAATTTAGTAAAAATAAAAATTAATGAACCACTGTTACAGGATATGAAAAGATTTCGTTTGTACTCAAGATGTATTATGCAATAAAATACTGAATTGGTCTTTTAGTATCATGAAAATACAAAAAGAAAATCAACTACGTTCCCAATGGCAATCACAATTACAGCCCTTTTGACATCTCATTCTTTTGCAATCGGAGCAAATTTTCCGTCTCCAAAAAGGGGCTGTGTTCACAATATTGTTACATCATACAGTTAGATAGATTTTTAGCCAAAAAAAATATACACTCAAAGTTTGTCACTAAAGTGTCCAGTGTATTTATCTACATCATCCTGAGGAGTGGATGGTTTTTTCTCATTTTTATTTCCATACTTGTGAATACGTCCAAACATTTTTTTCTCATGCTCCTTTCTTGCGTGGTGTAATCTGTCTGCTTCATAGATGAACTCCTTTCCACATTCAGTACACTTGATTATTTCATGATGATGATCATGGCGGGCATGACTTATCAGATCCTCATATTTTGAAAACTTTGATTTGCATTTATCACATTTGAATTTTTTTCCAAAAATATTCATATTCGCTTTAAATCATGATACAGAAATAAGAATGTTACAGGTGTTAATTTACAAGGAAAAATAGAGTAATTCATAGCAGATTTTAGAGCAGTGTCACGCGATCATTATTTTTGTGATATTATTTTTTATGGTAGTTTTTCTACTATTTTTCATGTCTATTCTATTACACTATCACACTATAGTAGATGAAGAACTATACTATCAGTGATATCTCATAATACAAATAAATCAGAACTGTACTAGAACTCAAGAAACTACCGGTGTGATAGACAATATTTTCAACATATCACACTGATGTGTGGATTTACTGTAATCATTAATGGTATTTCATTCGTGGTCAAAACAAGAATATCGCATCAATCATTTTATACGATAACACAATCTGGAACTTGTGATCTTACAAGATTGGTGGTTTACCACACTATTAGGGGTTAAGGAACCCATAAGAGAACCAGTAAGAGGTCAAATCAAAACAGATGTGTTAATAGTTGGTGCAGGAGCTGCAGGCCTTGCGGCTGCACTTCGTCTTGTCGGTTCAGGAAAAAAAGTTGTTCTGATTGACAAAAATATTTGTGGTGGAAGCTCTACTGGAAAGAGCGCAGGTTTTCTAACCCCTGACAGCGAGCTTGAGTTATCTCAATTGTTAAGAAGGTATGGTACAAGTGGTGCCAAGGATTTATGGGAAGTTGCTGCAAAAGGAGTTGAAATAATGGTGAATAACATCAAAAAATACAAAATAGAATGCGATCTACAAGTTCAGGATTGTCTTTTTCTAGGAAATGATGTTAGTGGCTGGAAAGATGTACAAGATGAAGCAGCTGCACGAAAGAAGATCAATTACTCTAGTGAGATATACACCAAATCAGATATGTCTTCCATAATTGGATCAAGTGCATATTCTGGAGCAATTCGATATACCGGAACATATGGAGTCAATCCTCTTTTGTATGCACAGGGAATCAAACAAGTTCTTTTGGATAACGGTATAGAGATCTTTGAATCATCAGAAGCACTTTCTTGGGATGACCATACTGTTCATACACATCTTGGTTCCATTACTGCAGACCAAATAATATTTTGTATCGACAAGCCAAAACCTGAGATTACAAAATATCACAAAAGTGTATACCATGCCCAGACTTTTCTAGCAATAAGCGAACCATTGGGAGATAAAGATGTTGTAGAACTTTTTCCACAAGGACCTCTTCTATGCTGGGATTCGGACTTGATTTACACTTATTTTAGACTCACAGGTACAAAGAGACTCCTAGTTGGTGGAGGAAACATGTTAACAACATATGCAAAAAATGACACTACTACACCTCATGTTATAGATAATGTCATCAACAGATTAAAAGAAAAGATCCCATCAATTCAACCTCTTAGATTTATTCAATACTGGCAGGGACGAATCGATATGACAAGAGATCTTATTCCTACGGTACTTGTTGATCCACATTGTCCTTGGATTCATTTTATTCTGGGTTGTGTTGGCCTTCCATGGGCTACATTTTGTGGAGATTTTGTTGCTCGAAATATTCTTGACAAAAAGGAATTAGATGACGAGAAATTTTATCAGTATTTTTCGCCAAACAGAAATTTCCTCTTACCATTGTGGTTGGAGGATGTTCTTGGTAAACGAATTGTCTTTACAATAAACAATGCTTGGGCAAAATATAAACAAAAGGACCAGTAGTAGACACCAACCCACGTTGATGAAAAACCCTTCACATTTGTATAGTGTAAGAAACATGGAACTTTTTGTTCGTTCTAACTTGTATCTACATTTGGTTGATAGACTAGGTTTTGCCAATGTACTTTACATGTTGGAAAAAATACAAACTACCTAGCGGATAATTAAATCCAAAACCTAAAGGAATATTTCTCACAGTCTCATGATGCACCAATCTATAGCCCTCCCTTGTTAGTTTATCCACTAAATCCAAGAATTCTTCGTTGCCACCCAATTTGCGTAATACTATAGCTAGTGCATCAGTTTTCATAAAGACCATGTCTTTATGCTGAAAGATCTTTTTCAAAAATTGGCCTTCGCTTTTCATATTGCGCCCCTGATAACTTGCCAGTTCTTTTGCAATGGCAACATTTTCCTCGGTCATTTCCTTCATATCATCCATTTTACCAACTACCGAGTCCTTAATGTCGGTCACTTGATCCAGTTTTTCCTCTATCTTTTCTTTCAAATTTTTCAACAGTCCTGAATCTGATTCATCGCTCAATACATCATAATACAAAACCCATCTTAAAAGACTGATCTAAATGGATGCAAATAATTCTTAAAACAATTTGGATGATAATTTGGGAATACAATATGATGCCTGTTGCAATCTGGATGATGATGCTTAAATTTTAAAAAGTCTTTTAGCATTCTTAAACATCAACTCTTCCCTAAACTTTGGCTTTAATTTTAGCTTTGCAACAAAATTAAGATATGAATCCATGTCTGATATTGGCCAGTCCGTACCATACAAAAGATAGCGTGGTTCTCCAGCATAATTGATAAGTTCTGCAACTTTTTCCACCATTATTTTTTCAAAAAAATGATCAAATCTACCAACTGCAAGACCAGACATGTCTGCATAAACATTATCATTCTTGTATACGATCTCTTGACAATCCTCAATCCACGGGTTTCCCAAGTGACACATAACTATTTTTAATTCAGGATTATCTACAGCTAATTCATCAATATTTAGAGGGTGAGAGTATCGAAGTTTACCTTTTTCAGAAAAAGTATCTCCAGTATGTATCATGACAGGTACATCAAATTCTATACACGAGTCGTAAACTTTTTGATATTTTTTGTCGTACGGGTAATAGTGCTCATAACCCGAATAGATCTTCAAACCTTTCACTAGTCCATCTTTGATCCACATTCTGTAATTTTTTAGATCTTCATCAGTATGATTATCTATACTGTATCCAGCTATGATTCCTAAATTATCGTGTCTTTTTACAGCATCAATTAGATCTTTTGTAGATGGTCTTTGCTCATTTACCATGTATGAAGAAAGAACAAGTGCATAATCTACATTATTGCTCATCATTGTAACAAGTAATTCTTTCACACGATTTTCAAGTAATGATATTTTTTCTAGAGATTCATATTGATTAAGATGAGTATGGCAGTCTATTATCATAAAGCCTTCCTATATTCCGGATTTTTCCATTCAATAAAAGTTGCATAATTTAGTGAACGTGAATCCTTGATATAATTCGGTAGAATTTTGATAAACTTGAATTCATTTTTTATCTGGAAATAAAGTACTGGTTCACGTATACTTCCTTCCAAGACATTTTTAACATAATCATCCACAGATAACTTGTCTGCATATTCGCAATAATTGAACAGTCTGCCACCTCCAATAATTCTTCGTAGGTTTAGCTTAATGACAAGTGCTCTTCGTGCTTCATAAATTTTGGTTCCCACACCCAGACTGCGATAATCAGGATGAGTGGATACATCTGCTGCATAAAGTGTATCACCCGCAGGATTGTGGTTGCCAAATCCTGGAGTTCCACATACCTCCATCCAAGTATGTTCTTTATACTCAGGAACTAGATTTACTATCAAACTGCTTGCAGAGCCTATTATTTCACCGTCATACTCGGCAATAAACTGCCCTTCTGGAAAAATACGTATGTGGTTCGCTAGACTCTCTTTTTTCCAAATCATGCCTTCGATATACATGTAGGGAAATGATTTTTTTTGCAATTCAATTATCTTTGGAATATCTTCAGAACTAGCATTTCTTATTGCGACTTCATTTTTTGGCATTCAATTTTTATTACTTTTTATATGTATTAAGGAATTTTATGATTTTGTTATAACTTGAAATCGGACAATAATTCAATAAATAATAAGATAATTTATGATTTGCAATATGTTCATCGTCTAACTTTGATTGTTCACAAGTGAACTATTCTGATACCTTTGATGATATTATGACAGTTGAAAACCCTGTTTGCCCAATAAGACTCGTTGAGGGAATTAATCAGTTAGTTTGGTTCCACACATCATACATCGTGTAATGTCTTTTGATCAGTCTTTTTGGCATCCTTACCTGCAGCATCAAGTATTTTTCTTATTTTTTGAGCACGCGCTTCGCCCATCCCATTTATTTTTGATAATTCCACAGATGTTGCATTCAATGAATTACTGGTAGAGCCAAATTTTTCCAGCATTCTTGCCG
>JBOGQV010000259.1:0-2790 GCA_050749145.1 Nitrosotalea sp.
TGACTTGATTCTAAAAGACAAAAAAACTAGCATCAAGAAGATTCGCTCTGCCAAGATGCTCAGGTTTGTAATTGATGCAAAAAACAAGGAGACTGCAGAAAAGACAGTGCTTGGAATATGCAATGAATTTAGAATCTTTAATCCTCTTGTAAGTAAGGTATCAGTTGAGACGCTAACCTAGCCGCTTTTTATCACTTTTCTGTTAAGTGCAGTAACATCATCTAATGCACCTTCTATGAGCAATTTGCTTCGCAGGTATTTTGCCAAATCTGTTTCTGTTATGATTCCAACTAAATTATTGTTGTCCAAAACTAACAGTCTTCGCACATTCTTGTTTAGCATCTTTTGGACGGCATCCTCGATTTGTGTCATTGGTTCTACCCACCTAAAGTTGGCAGACATTATCTCAGACAAGGGAACTTCAACACTTTTTCTGTCAGTAGTTGACACCTTGCGGGCAAGATCTCTTTCTGTTACAAGTCCAATTGGCTTACCATCTTGTACTACAACAAGTGAACTTATTCCCTTTTCTGCAAAAAGCAATGCAACATCTTTTGCAGTCTTGTCGTGTTCTATTGTGATTACTGTTCTGACCATGATATCACGAACTAGACCCATATCTAATACCACCGAATATTAGAATAAAAACGATTCCACTCTTTGAACTAAAAACAATAGCTAGTTTTGTTTACAATATTTTTCATAAATTAATTCTGATCTTTTTTTTTTACGCTTGATGTGAAAAATCACATCATGCCAAATCTTTGTATGGATTTCTCTTACGACGTTCCATCTCGATCAAGAGTTTGGTTATTGCAAGTCCTGCGATAAATCCACCAACATGTGCTGCAAATGCTATTGAAAGTGATGCAACAGAGCCTATGAATACATAAAGCACCTGGATTGCAAGCCAGTAATATCCACGGATGTCCCCAAGTGCTGCAGAAATTCCAAGAATGCCAGAGATTGCACCTGATGCTCCGATTAATACCGAATCTCCATTTCCAAGTAGAAATGACGCAATCACTCCATGAAACAGAGCGCCACCAAGTCCTGCAAGAAGGTATATTGCAATAAATTTTGGCTTACCAATTGACCTTTCTGCAAATCCA
The DNA here is from genome assembly GCA_050749145.1 of Nitrosotalea sp. GTDB lineage: Archaea > Thermoproteota > Nitrososphaeria > Nitrososphaerales > Nitrosopumilaceae > Nitrosotalea. The sequence goes on from JBOGQV010000259.1 coordinate 1,113, forward strand.
CCCATGTATGCTAGTGCAAACAGGTTGAATGCAATGTGGGCAATGCCTGCATGGATAAACATCGAGGTAAACAGTCTCACGATGCTGTCTCCTAGATAGCCGTCCTTGAATAGGCCGTTTGGAACAAACCCGTATTGAGAGATTATCATATTCTGAGTGTTACTTAGTATACCATATGCAAAAACTAGGACATTTGCAACAACTAGAGCTGTAGTAACTGGAGGCGGAGTTCCTAACTTTAGCATTCTCTCTGAGAACAAATCCCTGTAATAAAACGATAGGGATAGGCTGCATCTAATCTAACATATGATATTTCTGATCGCTGTACTAATAATGCGATCACAATATCTGGATAAAATCAACAGTTCCAATTTAGTTTTTAAAAATTATTGCCGATTCAATTTAATATGTCTGAAAAGTATTGAAGATTGTGAAGGTTGCAGTAATAGTCTTTCCCGGGAGCAATTGCGATCGTGACATGCACCATGTACTAACTGACGTTTTTCATTTACAATCACAGCTTGTCTGGCATACTGATGCATTACCAAAAAATATAGATGCCATAGTTTTACCAGGTGGATTTTCTTATGGTGACAGACTCAGAGCTGGAGTGATTGCAGCACACAGTCCTGTCATAAAAGATGTAAAAAAAATGGCTGAAAAGGGGATGCCAGTTCTTGGAGTGTGTAACGGTTTTCAGATACTAGTAGAATCAGGACTTTTGCCTGGTGCATTGCTCAAAAACACCTCTTTGAATTTTATGTGCAAGTGGACTGAAATCATTGTTCAAAACAACAAGACTCCATTTACTAACAAGCTAAAACTTGGCCAGAGAATCCCAATTGCAATTGCAAACGGTGAAGGAAGATACTATGCAGACAAGAAAACTCTGGAAATGTTAAAGAAAAATAATCAAATTGTCTTTACTTATGGAGAAGAGGTAAACGGAGCATCACTTGGAATTGCTGGTATTTCAAACAAGCAAGGAAATGTTGTCGGCATGATGCCACACCCTGAAAGGTCTGCAGAGCAAATCATAAACCCTAATGATGCAAAACCTGCATCGCTAATTTTCAAGTCTTTACTACATACACTGGGCGTAACAGCATGAGTCTTACTCCTCAGGAGTCAAAATATCTTGAAAACAAAATTGGCCGAAAGCCAAATTCTTTGGAATTGCAAATTGTTGCAGCCGAGTGGTCTGAGCATTGCTCCTACAAGTCTTCCAAAAAACATCTCAGAATATTGCCAAAAGAAGGAAAGCGAGTGATATCTGGTCCCGGTTATGATTCTGGAGTCCTTGATGTAGGTGATGGCTATGTTGTAACGGTTCACATTGAAAGCCACAACCATCCATCTGCAGTAGAACCATACGGCGGTGCTGCAACTGGTGTTGGTGGTGTCATCCGCGATATTTTATCAGCTGGTACTAGGCCTATAGCAATTTTAGATGGACTACGATTTGGAAATATAGAAAAAGACAATCATGCCATGTGGCTTTTCAAAAATGCAGTACGCGGAATTGCAGACTATGGTAACTGCCTTGGCATTCCAACCATTGGTGGGGAGATAGAGTTTGACAAGTGTTTTACAAATTATGCACTAGTTGATGTTGCATCAATAGGATTTGGAAAAAAAGAAAATCTAATAAAAAATAAAGCAGAGAAGGGAGACTATG
>JBOGQV010000260.1:0-6557 GCA_050749145.1 Nitrosotalea sp.
TCCAATCACTGTAAACTTTTTTGATGTTTTACTGGTTGACAAGAAAAGCTGCCTTGACTTGCCATATACAGAAAGAAGAAAACTTCTCGAGAAAAATGTAACAGAAGATCCTTTTGCCAAAATCATGCCAATGGTTCGGGTAAAATCAGACAGCGAAGTCGAAGACAGTTTGGAAAATGCAATAAACTCTGGATGTGAGGGAATAATGCTAAAGCAATTAGACTCGCCATATCGTGCGGGCGCTAGGGCAAACAACTGGCTTAAGCTCAAGCGAGAATACAGAAACGAACTTGGGGACAGTTTGGACTTGGTGGTAGTTGGGGCATTTTATGGAAGAGGCAGAAGGACTGGAAGATATGGGGCGCTCTTGCTTTCGGCATATGATGACAAGTCAGATGAGTTTCCAAGCATTTGCAAGGTGGGTACAGGTTTTACAGACGAGAGTCTAGACCAGTTTTACCAGATTCTTGCAGATAAGATAACTGTCAAAAAAGACCCAAGGATACAAAGCAGTATGGAGGCAGATGTATGGTTTGACCCCGAAGTTGTAATAGAAATAGTGGCATCAGAGATAACCCTCAGTCCAATCCACAGAGTTGCCATGGATAAAATCAGAAAAGGTAGTGGACTTGCATTACGGTTTCCAAAGTTTACAGGAAAGATAAGATTTGAAAAAACATCAGAGAATGCAACCAACATTGAAGAAATACTAACTTTGTATAACAGTCAAAAACGTGTTGTGCAAGACGAAAAAATAAACTAGAGAAATTTTTCTTGTCCCTATCTAATTTACGCAAGGATTATTAGCTGCAGGCATAGTTTAGAATCTCTATATGTATAGCGGAGAACTTGAAGTTCAGGCAAAAAGAAAGGCTCTCGCTGTTTTACAAGACGAGATAAACAGAATCCTCAACGCTGTCAGAGATCTGTCAGTTCTGCCAGGTTTGATAATCAAGGCAGACAAGGCTGAAATAAAACAACTGCTTGAAAGAATAAAAAATACTGAAGACGAAGTAGAATCTCTACGTAGAAAAATTACAAGAGAAATTTCAGATGTAGGCGGTCTTATGATGCACAGGGAGAATCTTTTGAACTCAGCATATACAATGGATGAAATTGCAGGCTATATCACAGGCCTTGCCTTTAAGCTCTCAAATATCAAGGCAGCTACGCTCAAAAAAGAAAAGCTCGACAAGGACCTCAGAGAACTAATAGAATTGGCAGTAGACCAAATTCAGAAAATAAACGAGATCATCAGGGCCCTTGCAAGTAACAACAGTACAGTGGCAATTGATCTTGCCCATGAGGCACAAAAGATAGAGAGGCTCGTAGATGACAAGTACAGAGCATTAAGTATTAGAGTGCTCGATGAGACTGTCGCGATAAAAGAGCTGTTGCTTCTCAAAGATATTGTAGAGGGAATTGAAGAAATGTCAGACAAAGTATTACAGGTATCTGATTCATTCATTTTGTTAGCCCTGAGCCTATAAAATTTTAGGAAAATATTCTTTTTTCCTTTTTTGACAAATAATTGTAAACACTAAAATCAATTAACTTTGAATTAAATTCCATGAAAGGCGACCTGCTTGAAAACAGGATAATAATTTGGAACATTGCAGACTCTAAAGCCCTCTTTGTTGCAGGATATTACGGCAAGCCAATCGGCATGACAAAGCCAAAGCCTGACGAGATAAACGTGCCGTTGATTTTGGATTTAATTGAAGGATACTATTTACTTGAAAACTCAAAGCTCAAAGTATACCAATCAAAAAAACCTGTTACATCAAAAGAGCTCTTGGAGATTTGTAGAAAAGAGTATTACAACTTTGATAAAAAATATACCGTCTACAAAGATTTCCGGGACAAGGGATACATCGTAAACCCCGGAATTAAATTCGGTTGTGATTTTGCAGTATATCAAAAAGGGCCAGGAATTGATCATGCACCATATTTACTGCAGGTGTACAATTCTACTGATACAATGTCTGCAACAGGTGTAGTACTAGCTGGAAGGCTTGCAACTACAGTAAGAAAACAGTTCATCTGGGCAATTCCAAAAGGCGATAAAGTCGATTGCCTAGCTTTGGACTGGTGGAGGGCATGACATGGTCTTGATTCCATATGCAATCCTGTCATAGACTGCAAACAATTCTTTTGTCATGACAAAGTCATGACCGTCTTTCCACTTGCCAAAAATTCTGACTCCACCTTTTGATGGCTCGACGTTTATCTGAGCATCTTGGTACGACAACTTTGTCATCATGGTTTTGAGTGAATCATCGGCGTTTAGAACATCCGCCATCTTTCCGCCAACCCACTTGACCCCAGTAACTTTCTTTGAGGCAAAAAATCCCTTGGTTGTAAGCGTTGGTCTTGCAAGAAAATCATCATCTTCACAGCCAACTAGGATTTTTACAATAAAGTGTGCTTGGTATCTGTCTTGAGCTCCCCATGGTATAGGATTAAGATCTTGTGTCATGCTCAACCCTTTTGTATGATTTGTACAACGTCGATGTTAGTACCCTTGATGGTTATTGTACCATGATTTGTGACCATGACAGGAGTATGACTATAGTGTCTTGAATAGTAATTTCCTTTTTCTGCTTCATCGGTATCAATAGGATTTGCCTTGGCATCAATGCCAATTTTTTTTAGCATCTCAGAGTATTCTTCATTTTTGTTTACTGGATGAAAAGTATCAGATTCTGAATCGTGCATGTGTGGGCTTTTACCCAACCCACAAATAAATATGTCTGTAGAATGCGCGGCAGTATATTTTACAGCCCAGATCTAATTTGTATCAGCATAAAATAGGTACGAACCAGAAGATACCATTACCAAAATAGCATAATCGAATAAATAGTCCAAAACCGTCAGGTCACTATTAATGCTAAAATTTCAAAATAAGATTGTTGTAATCACAGGAAGTGGAACTGGAATAGGAAAGGCAATTGCCATAAAATTTGCTGAAAACGGCGCAAACATTGTCATCTTGGGAAGAAGAAAAGAGCCACTAGAAGAAGCTGCAAAAGAACTAGAACAAGTAATTGCCAATGCAAGGAGCAATTCATTTGTAAAAATTTTCCCAGGTGTTGATGTAAGCGATGAGGAGGGAGTCTCAAAGATGTTCGAAGATCTCAAAAAATCACACGGTACAGTCGATATAGTTGTAAACAACGCCGGAGTATCAGGACCTGTTACTTGTTTTCCAAACGCTCCAATATCCGAATTCAAGAGTACAGTTGGAATCCACCTCACTGGAACATTCTGGACATCAACTCAGGCAATCAAGGCCATGAAACCTGGTTCAAAGATAGTTACAATATCCACATTTTTTACAGAAGAAAGACCATACGAGCAAAGGCCATACAGGTTCCGCAGTCCATACACTGCATCCCAGGGTGCAAAGAACAGACTTGTAGAAGCCATGTCATGGGAGATTACAGACAAGAAAATAATTTCAATTGCAACAAATCCTGGACCTGTCCACTCTGACAGAATTTACAAGACAGTATATCCAAAAGCAGCGGCAGAATTTATGAGAGTAAGCGGTTTTGAAAGTCTGACACCAGAAGAAGTAGAATCAGTAAATGCAGACATTCTACCATTACTTGGAGAAAATGAAAATACAGTAAAGCAGGGAATCTCTCAAGCCGCTGTAAAACTTGCAAAATCAAAATCAATTACATCAGAGTCTGACATAGAAAAACTTGGCACTACAATTTCCGCATTGCTTACAAAAATACAAAGCATTGCAGAAAAGGTACAAAACAACACAAGCAAGATGATTGCAGATGAGCAGTTTTTGACCCAACAGCAAGTGGCAGAAACTGTATTGATGTTAAGTGATGATAATATAGCCCAGATTCTAAACGGCAAGGTCATACCAGGAGACCGTGTATTTTACCCAGTAAAACCACATATTGCATGCTCAATCCCAGAGACCCAGGCCAACTTTAATTCCAAAGTTGTCGTATTTGCACTTGATGCAACTGACGAGTCTGATGTTGCAAGAACTGAATCCCTTGCACAAAAAATTGAGAGTACTGGAGGAAAGACAGTAATTTTGATTTCAAATACAAGCCCCAAGGTTGCAGAAGAGAGGCTGTCAAAGTTTCATTCCCATGTAATGGACCTGACAAGCCAAGAAAACGTAAAGAGGATGCTAAACACTGCAACACAAAAAGTCGGTCCAATTAACACTGTAATCTATATGACAGGTAAAGTTCCACAGAACAGCAAATTTGTTGATCTATCCAGAAAAGAATGGGATGTTCTGGTTGACAAGTTCATTAACACACCAGCAATATTCATGCAAGAATCCCTTGGGGTATTTGTTCCAGGAGGAGCAAAAAATCCACCACTATTCAAGGGCAAGGAAGGAAACATGATAATCATCGGTCCAGACATGCCAGCAGGTGCAAAGGTAACAGGTGCAGAAAGGGCACGAGTTGAAGTGTTCAGAGGTGCATTAAGACCATTTGCCACAACCGTAAACCAAGAACTAAGCGATGTTCTAAAATCCAAAGTCAGAATGCAGTTGATTTTGCCTGGAAGTGTAGAAGGTACAGAGTCAAACAATGACAATATAATGAAAGCAATCAGCTATTTTTCCTCTGGAAAGGCAGTAAACAATGCAGAGATAATCTACTATCCAGACGAAACCAGATCTTGATGAAAACGTTTGCAGAGCTAAATGTCGGCGACGAATTTTATTCAGAGTGCAAAATAACTGTTCCAGAACTTGATACCTATCTGAAATTTTCTGGAATTAAAAACATAATTTATGATGACATAAAACCAGACAAGGAAAAAAAGATGGTTTCAGGCAGGGCCATTTTATCCAAGATGGAAGGTGAGTTTACAAGACTAGAAGAGATGTATGGCAATCTCTTGATTTTCTATGGAGTCGATGGGGATACAAGCTGGAATAGCAGACAGACCAGATTTTTAAAACCTCTTCATACGGATGAAAAATTGAAAATAAAATTTAAAATCTCTGACAAGCGCGAACTTGATGACACCATGGGGCTGATTGCAATAGATTTTGAGGGTACAAATGAGGATGGAAAGACTGTATTGATTTCAAGAAAAAACTTGTACCAAATCAAAAAAGACCCGCCAGTGCATCAATGACAAGCTTGGCTGCAGATGTGCCAAGCACCAGAGTCACACCCAGCCTGAGTTTTCTTTCATTAACTCGTGTAGATAACTTGCTTCCAACCAGGCCACCGGCAAACGCACCAATTGAGAGCATTCCTGCCTCATAGTAATTTGGATGTCCAAGTATGGAGTGCATTATCATGCCAGAAGCGGCTGCAAACATTAGGATAAACTGTGATGTTGGCGCGGCAAGTTTCATGGACAGCCCAATTGCAACAACCATCAGAGGTACAAAGACAGAGCCTCCTCCGATTCCAAAAAAGCTAGAGATTATTCCTGCAAAAAAACTTGCACCGACTACAAAGACCATGAGTTGTTTGGATAAGTTATGTTCCTTTGATTCCATTTTTCTTCGAAGATAAATGTAGACACCTGATGATACCAGTACCATTGCAAATAAAATCTTGAAGACTGGCGGCGATACACCATCTGAGATATATGCACCAATAATTGTTCCAGGAATTGAAATCATTGCAAGCTTTAGTCCAAGCGAATACACGATTCTTTTTTGTCTTGCATAAGATGCAGTAGATGCTATTGAATTGCTAAATGCTGCAAAGAGGCTGTCACTTGCAGCAAGCGTTGGAGAATATCCAAAAAAAGTCAACATAGGTACCACTATGAATCCCCCTCCCAGTCCAATCATGGATCCTATTATACCAGCTACAAAACCAAGTGGCAAGAGCCACAGATATTCAAACAATGATAACATCAAAACCAGTTTCCCCAGATTAAAGAGTCACGTCAACCTTCGTAAACTAAGATATGCAGTTAATTACTTGGATACTAGAAGTTTCCAAAGATAGCCGTCTGTATTTGTGGTAAGTTCAATCTTGAAGTGCTTGTTTCCAAGCGGTATCACATGTGTGCTGGTAGTAGGATCTTTTGTTTGGAGATGGGTGTCACGAAGTTTATCGACAAATGCCGATAAAGTGAGAAAACCATCAGGAGCTGTAGCGTCCCAGCACTGGCAGATGGTACTATTCAGAACGGTACTGAAGACTGTTTTTACATCGTCATAATTATGCAATGTGGGGTCAGATTGTAATGCTACTACCACAAGTCCTGGCACGTCATTAGAGCCTACCATGTTAATTTCTCCAAGATTTCCATACTTGCTTGCAAGGACAGTTGAGGTGCAATATGTGACAAGTGCCTGTTTTTTAGGGTCAGTCAAAAAGTTGCAATACTGGGAAACATCAGCCTGACTGCTCAGCCGGATAGGTTTTGTCATGTTGATGTGATGTAGTGCAAGTTGGGATTTTAGATCAGAGTTTTCTTCATCGTATGAAAAATCAAGAAATGCCACTTGGTTAGACGGAGTTGCACCTTGAGATACATCAGGGCCTGCCATTGGAAGAATGAAATGAATTATGATTGCAGCAGTAATTGCA
>JBOGQV010000261.1:0-4133 GCA_050749145.1 Nitrosotalea sp.
AAATTGTCCACCATACGGACAAATTCGTCATCCCATTGGCTCATACCTAAGAAAAACATGGTAAATTTTGCTATAATTACCAAAGTTGTTAGATTAGACCAACTGCTTAATTTTTTATTTACTAGATTAGTAATAATTTAATACGTATTTTTCCCATTGTAACCCGTGCAGACAAAGAATATTGGTCTTCGAAACATCGAGGTAGCAGATACCAAGATTTCTGCAATAGACGGCATCAACGGCAAGCTGATTTACAGAGGATATGACATACTAGACCTTGTAAAAAAATCAACCTTTGAAGAGACTGCATGTCTTTTGCTCAACGAGGACTTGCCTACACAGGATGTTCTTTCTGCCTTTTCAGACAAACTTGTTGCGACCCGTGAAATTCCAGAGGGTTTAGAGAAGACCTTGAGAAACATTCCCAAGACTGCAAACCCAATGGATGTATTACAATCTACAGTGTCAATGATGGCAGTATATGATACTCAAAAAACAGATGATAGAGAAACTAACTATAACAGAGCAATTGATCTGATTTCAAAGATTCCAATCATCGTAGCATGTTTTGACAGGATTAGAAATAACAAAGAGATAATCCAGCCGTCAAAGAAGCTAAATCATGCAGGCAATTTCCTATACATGCTTACAGGAAAAGAACCAGATACAGAGGCTGCACGAATTTTTGACATTTGCCTGATATTGCATGCAGAACACAGTTTCAACGCATCAACATTTGCAGCAAGAGAGGTAGCATCAACGCGTGCCAATATGTATGCAGCAGTAAGCGCAGCAGTCGGTGCATTAAGTGGTGAGCTACACGGAGGTGCAAACTTTCAGGTAATGAAGATGCTCTTGGAAATTGGCTCTGTAGAAAAAGTCGAACAGTGGATAAAAGACAAGCTTGCAAAAAGCCAAAAAATAATGGGCATGGGTCATGCAGTGTACAAAACATTTGATCCAAGAGCCGAAGTCCTCCGAGAGCTTTCAAGAAAACTTGCTGAAAAAACAGGACAGCCATGGTATGCCATAACAAAAAGAGTAGAAGAGGTCACAGAAGAAGAGATGAAAAAGATCAAGAGTTCAGATATTTTTCCAAATGTTGACCTTTACAGTGCATCAGCATACTATATGCTAGACATTCCGATGGATCTTAACACACCAATATTTGCAATCTCCAGAGCATCAGGATGGACTGCCCACATCATTGAAGAAAAATTTGCAGAAGCTGCACCAAAACCAATGCTTTACAGACCAAAGGCAGTTTATGTTGGAAAATACTGCTGACCATCCGGATGCGAATACGTATCAATAGAAAAACGTCTGGCACAAATTTAAAATATTTACAAAAGATACAATTACAAAAAAACTAGTTTCTGTTTGCAAGCCAGTCTTTAGCTTTAGAATCAATATCGTGTCTGTGCAGTACATGGAATACCATTTCATAAAATGTAATTCCTCTTTTTTGTGCCTCACCGTCAATCCACTTTAGTCCCTCAGCAAGTTCTGGGTCATATTCTGAAAAATCAACAAGTTCGTCGACCATATTTGTAAAGAAGGAATTTGCTTCTAGCACGATAAGCAAATTTTCATTTTTCTTATTCAGTAGTTTACAGAAAATATATTGACATATTTAGTAAATATGTTGACATGGAACACATTTACTTTTTTGACGGTGATCAAAAAAAGATCTCGTGGACAATTGAAAATTCCAAGACAAGATCTGACGAGAGTAGAATACACACCGAATATTTTTACAACATCGTAACACTAGAGCAATCAAAATACATCGCACTTCATGTTGGAATTTTTTGGAGCATTGGCAGATTCATAATAAAAAATGGTGACACTGTAAAAGTAATGCTGGATCAAAAATCAATGTTTGATCGTCTTGTAGAAAATAAACTAACGGATGACATCTTCATTGAAACAAGAGTAAAGTTCATTGATCAGATAATCAGACAAAGAGATCTTGATGTCAGATATCAAATGGTAGATCCAAGTGAAAACAAGGCAAGTAAGTTACTACTTTCGTAGCACAAGACCAATGTCCATCAAGTTTGTTCCAGTAGGACCAGTAAATATCAGGCCTCCATACTTTTTGAAAAAATTGTGCGAGTCGTTTTTGTCAAGATACTGCTTTATGGCATCCTGCTTTTGATTTGATTGCCAAATTGCACCTGCACAATCAGTCGTGCCATCAATTCCATCAGTGCCAACAGATGCCACAGTGACATCGCTGTATTTCTTTGACAGATCAGTTGCAGTATACAGGACAAGTTCTTGGTTTCGTCCACCCTTTCCTTTTCCAGTTACAACAACAGTGCTTTCGCCTCCAAAGATCGTACAATTCATTTTTTTGCCAGAAAATGTTTTAGATATTTTTGGACCAAGATCTTTTACATTTCCAGACATGCAACTCAACAATTTTACAGAATATCCAAGATCTTTTGCGCGCAATTTCATTGCGTCAAGACAGTCTTCGTTGGTTGCAATAACATAATTTTTTATTTTTACTTTCTTTGGAGTCTCAGAAATTGTTCCCTTCATACCAAGGGATAGATGCTGTAAAACACTTTTTGGAACAAGTTTTTCCAGATGGTATTTTTTTAGGATCTTGTAAGCGTCTGCAAATGTTGTTTTATCATAATAAGTCATTCCGGATGCAATACTTGAGAGATCGTTTCCCACCACATCAGACATAACAAGAGATACTGCGTCAGATCTGAGATACTCTAGCATCTTGCCCCCTTTGATCTTTGAAAGATGTTTTCTGACGCAGTTGATTTCTTGGATGTTTGCACCACATTTTAGCAGCAGATCAGTTGTTACCTGCTTTTCTGCCAGAGTTATACCATCAGGCAGTGCAACAAGAGATGAAGAACCCCCAGATATCAGAAATATTACAACATCACCAGGATTTGCCTTGCCAAGAAACTGTATGATCATTTTTGCTGCAACTAGACTATTCTTGTTTGGCAGTGGATGACCTGCCGGGATTATTTTGAATTTCTTATTTAACAATCTAAATTTGTCTTGAACTACTACTATGCCACCATCAATGCGTGTCAGTGAATCCATTGTATCAGCCATGACACCAGATGCTTTGCCTATTGCAATGACAAAGACATGATCATACTTTGCAAGAGCAATCTTTCTTCCAGGTAGAACCAAGTGATCATTTGTAATAATTTTTTGAAGACATAGTCGTGGATCTGCAGCACCAAGGCCTGCATCAATGATAGACAGGGTATCTTTTTTTGCAGAATTTGTTGATACTGGTTGAAAATTTCTAATTATCATTTATTGTCATCATGTAACAAATAAGATTTAGTCAATTTTGAGTCTTTTTATTGGCATTTTAAAAAAATTGAACCAGTGTTCATTACCTTTGTTACACTTTTTTTATATATCACATGATACAAGCATTAGTGTGTCAAGAAATGGTGTGAAAGGATCAGCAATAGGAATGATTACTGCATTGGCGATTATGACAATTCTCATGATTCCAGCTTATGCAGATCCAACCATAAAGCCAACAAGCGCTGGAACACTAAACATTAGTTTTGAGCCGAATCCAGCAACACCAAATCCAGGAGATCAGACAGAACTTAAGATTAGTTTTCTTAACAAACAAAATACCATCCAGCAACATATTGACTATAAGGTTTCTTTGACCCAAGGAGACAATCAGATATTTGGAACACCCGTTACACATACTGCAGAAGGTGCAGTGAGCATCCCATTCCAGTTTCAGTCAGCAGGAACATATCAAATGACAATCCAAGTTGTCGGAATATTATTCCAGCCAATTCCACCAGAGACGGCTAGTTTTACAATCAATGTTGGAAGTACTTCATCAGTACCAGAATTTGGACCAGTTGCAGGAATGATTATTGCAATATCCATAGTTGGTGTGATTGCACTATCAAAGAAAACCCAACTCCGCATTTAGACCGCTCCAAGGCAATAGTATAATAATTGTTTCAGATGTAATTTTTTCATGAATACAGTTCGAATGCCAAAAACAATCAATTTCGGTAAAGATGCTTTATCCGAAACACAATATCCAAAAAATGCCCTAGTTGTAACAACCGCACCACCGGATGTATCAGCCAAGTGGCTTGCAAGAA
>JBOGQV010000262.1:0-2016 GCA_050749145.1 Nitrosotalea sp.
TGCAGCAGCACCTGGATGCTCTATTACTTCTCGTGTAACCTTTCTCTTGTTTACCGATAAAGTGTAAAGACTAAGTGAGAGAACTCTTCCCTTGAAGACATTTTTTCTCATTTGAAAAAATTATGGCATAATTATATTATGAATGTATCTCAGACATGAGATGAAGCCTCTTTGATTTCTTGGCTTGTACTATTGCATCTCTTACCCATTTGTTCAAAAATGTAATTTTTTTTGGCATGAATAAATCCACAGAATGTATCCCTTCAATATCATGCACTTTACCGGACAAGTCATCCATTTTGTAGATGTTATCTGTATACATGAAAAGAACAATCTGGTTCATGTGGACAAATGGATTTTGCAAAAATGATCCTGAAAATACCTTGGCAAGTTTTGCAAGTGTCTTTTTGACATCTGTTACCCCAACTAGAATTGCAAATGGAATAAACTCTCCCATATTTTTTGGATTATATATCAAAGTAAACTGGATGGCTTCATCATTTTGTAATTTTTCAAGTGAGCGGGCAATAGTCTTTGTTGAAAAGCCAGATTCTTTTGCAATCTCTTCAATCTTTAATCGTGGATCTTTTAATAAAATATCAATAATTTCAATGTCAGTCTTTGTCAGATCTGATCGTATCTCTGGATTTTTTGCCTCAAAGACACTAAGGACTCTAACATCGTGAAGCAAGTTCTTTGCAAGGTCCATCTTTTTTGCAGGATCTTCTTTTACTACTATACTGCATACTGTAATGCCTCCAACACATGGTACAACAAAGAACGGTTCTCCTACCAATCTAATTTTTTGTATGATATCATCAATCTCTTTTCCATTCACTACGAAATACAATACACTATACCCCAATACGGGCGGTTCAATTTTTAGCGCAAATTCTTCAATTATTTTATTTTCAATCATTTTCTGAATTCTTGATTTTACAGCAACCCCGGAGATGCCAATTTCCTGGCCTATCTGCCTGTCTGGTTTTCTGCAGTTATTGAGCAGGTGTGATAGGATTTGTATGTCTAATTTGTCCATTTGTTATAGTATTACCCCATTAACTATATCAAATTGAACATGTATTATATATTATTGTCTACTATGATAACTATACACCTCTAAAACATTAAATATAAGACTAATTCTTGATCGTCTATTGGACTATCGAGCACAGATTGGTATTAGATTTATCACAAGACGTAGGGGTAGTCTCATTGCCGCAAGTCTTGCAGTGGCAATTGCCATACTTGTAGTCCAAGTAAATTCAGTAATTTTCCAGGGCTTGTATGATGCCATCGTCCGAGACCAAATCAATTACAGATTTGGTCATGTATACATCACAAGACAAGAGAACTTTATCACAAAATCTGATTTCATGCTTGTAAACTGGCTTGAAAGAATTCCATATGTTCAAGCAGCAGCTCCCAGAATTGATTCAGCTGCTTCAATTAATGCAACAATAGGTGGAAAAATAATTCGAGATTATTCTGTACCTGTTATAGGAGTTGATCCAGTTCTTGACAAGGAAGCATCCACAATGTATCAAACAGTAGCTCCTGGTGGCCAGTATGTTTCCTACCGAGATTCAGTTGTGGTTGGAGCAATTGTTGACAGAGATCTTGGTTATCCTCAAGTTGGTGACACTATAAAATTAAAATTCAAAGATCAATTTGGAAATGACATTTTACGAAGATTAACTATAGTTGGAATCACTGCAACTGCAGGTTCAGTGGGTCTTGACAATAGTGTTATAATGAATATAGATACATTGCGTGAAATTTTAAACAGGCCACACGAGACCCAGTCAATTCTTGTCAGGCTAAATGATCCAACCAAGGACACAGATGTAAAAGATCTATTTCTTGCAGCATTTCCATCAAATGCTGACAAATTCAAGGCACAAACAATTGAAGAATCAGCAGAGCAGACACTTAGTGGTTTTAGATCAGGAATTGCATTGATTAATCTAGTTGGATATTTTGGAATGATGTCATCGGCGTTTGCAGTAGTTACAA
>JBOGQV010000263.1:0-6507 GCA_050749145.1 Nitrosotalea sp.
ATATTATTGTAAGATATGGTGCAGTGACCTTGTATGCCTTCCATGCAAAGTCCGAAGTTGGAGTCTTTGTGAGTTTATAGTGATAAACAAGCATTAGTCCGCCTGACACCAGGGCAACTCCAAGATACACATATCCCAATCCAAATGCAACAAGCATGACAGAATATGGTAACAATATTGCAGTGTTGAGCAAAATATACTTTGAAGTTTTCTGCATTCCAATTAGGACTGGCAGCATTGGTACTTTGGCTTCAGCATAATCATCTCGTATCTTCATTGCAAGACACCAAAAGTGAGAAGGTGTCCAGACAAAGACAAGAATGCCAACTAATGCTCCAAGAATATCCATAGAGCCAGTAGCTGCAGCCCAGCCTGCCATGGCTGCACAGCTTCCCGCAAATCCACCAATTACAATGTTTGACCAATTACTGCGCTTAAGCCAGACTGTATAGATTATGACATAGAAAAATATTCCAAGTGCGATGAAAAATGTCGAGACCGGATTTAGAAAAACCCAAGCATAAACCACAGAGATACAACTAACTGCAAGTCCATATATCAAGACACTACGTGCAGACATTCTTCCAGATGGAATTGGTCTTGTGCTGGTTCGTTTCATCAATGGATCAATATCTTTATCATAGAAGTGATTCAGAGCACTAGAGCCTGCAGACGATAATGCGCCTGCTACTATGAGATGTAAAAGTACAATATTGTCCAAAGGCTTGTGTGCGATCAGAATGCTTGCGGCATACATCGAGGTGATTGCCGTAATAACAAGTAAAACTATGATTCTAGGTTTTGATACTTCAAGTACTTCCTTTAATCCCACGATCTTTAGCCGATTCACAGGGAATTTAATTTCTTCGAAGATTATCCCAGTGTTCAAAAGAATTAAGTATGTCACTTCATGGAACATCCACAAATGAGTGACTGGGACCTCATGATGCCAGGAATGGGACTAACAGCAATCGGTCTTGCAGGAGTAATTTTATCATATTTGGGCATTGCAAATACTTTCCTCACAGGAATGCAGGCTCTTTCAGGTTTAACGATGTTTGTCGGCATGATCTTCTTATCAGCAGGAATTCTAAGCGGCGGAGTTTCCACCAGTCCACGAGCCAAGGCAACAACTCTTGTGATCTTTGGCATAGCAGGCTCTGTTGGAGCCTATGCGATAGGCTTGAACAAGGTAATCACATCATTGCCAGCATTTGTAGGTCTACTCATCATAATTCTCATACCAACAATAGTTCTAGCATTCTTTTCAATGAAGTCACCAAAGCACTTCAAGCCAATAGCAACAATATTTGTTGCAGCAATGATAGTAGGTGTTGGTTCGTACACAGCATTTGGTTTCATAGGACCCGGAGCACAATTCCATTTCCAGCCAATGGTTCAGAATTCAACAAACTCTACTACACCAGAAGCTGCATCAAACGTTCCAGTGATATCAATTGAGATTCCTGCAAATGCATCAATGCAAGGACATACCAGTTTCAACCCAGATACAGTGGCAGTTCCCAAGGGAGACATCATAGAATGGACAAACAATGACAGAGTTGCACACACAGTAACTAGCCAAGACGGTACAATATGGGATTCTGGCATAATAAAACCAGGAAAAACATTCAGACTTGATACATCAAAACTTAACGATACAACATACCAGTATCTGTGTACCGTTCATCCAATCATGACAGGAAACATAACCATAGTAGCTCCTGCCAAGCCAGTATTTGCAAATGTCACCATTACAAGTGGTGCAGGTGCAAGTGCAAACGCAGCATGTGTCGGCACAAACAATTGTTTTGCTCCAAATCCAATGACCATTAAATCTGGGACCACAGTAACTTGGACAAATAGTGACAGTGCAGCCCATACAGTGACAAGTGGCAACCCAAGCGATAGTGTTTCAGGAGACGTATTTGATTCCGGCATGATCAAACCAGGAAAAACATTCCAATTCACATTTACAAAGGTAGGTACACAGAATTACTTTTGTTCAGTCCACCCATGGATGGTTGGAAAAGTAATAGTAGGATGACTGGACCCAAAGCAGTAATTTTATCTAAACCCCAAGTTCAGATTCTTGTAAATCATGCACGAGAGACTGCTCCAAACGAATCATGTGCTATGCTATTTGGCAATACAGCAGATGGAAACATACTAGTAGAAGAAATTTTCCTTACAAAAAATATTGAAGATTCTCCCGTAAACTTTACCATCGCACCTGAAGAACTAATATCGGCATACAATACAGCAGAAAAGAAAAAACTCGAAGTTATAGGGATATTTCATTCACATCCAGATTCTGTCGCATATCCATCATCAACTGATAAAAAATACATGGAAGTCAATCCAGTACCATGGATTATTTTTTCAAATCAAAATAACGAATTTAGGGCATACATCTACGATTCAGGTCTAGTCCCAGTTCCAGTAAAGATTTCGTAATTCTACTTTTTGTGAACGTGTTTGTGTCGTTCTAGATGATCCTTGTCTGTAAAAGTCGTATCACAGTCTTTACATTTGAATTCGGCTTTAGCGCCCCACATCGCCAATCTATACCCAAACTAATGTAAAAGGCTTTAGCAAGATGATCTGAGAATTATATTTTAGTTATCAATATTTGTTGAAATTTTTACATGTTTTTATATGAATTTTCCAATTACTGCCTACTTGGAAACTAATCATATCCTGCAAGCACAAGTTAGATCGTATTTTGGCTTATGAATTCTACGTTGATATTATATCTGCATCAATTCACCTACAAACTCTAAATATCCCTATTCTAGAACAACAAATATGGAAATTCACGTATACGATACATATGTAGAAGCAAAAGACGGCCACACCATGCATTTTGACGTCATTACTAGCCAGAAGGATCACGACAAAGCAATCCAGTATGCAAAAGAATGGCTCAAGACCATCGGAGAGAGCGAGTCAAAGGTTTCAACGGAAGAATGTCAGTTCTGCCACTCACAAGGTGCACCTGAACCTATTGCCAATGAAATCCAAAAAAAAGGCTACTTCATCCAAAAGATGGAAGGCTGCCCATAAAGATACCGTCTCAATTTTTTAATTCAATTATTATTTTTAAAAACTCTAATAGCGTCACGCTTGATATTATATCATGACAAAGAAAAGTGACTATAACAGACTATCAGTAGAAGGCGACATACAGACAAAATGGATATGTGGTTGTTTTGAGACAGTTGATGGTTTTTTCAAATTCTGTTCTCAACATAATGAAACCATGAGACAGACAATTGAAGCCCAGATAGACAAATTAGACATGACTACAGTCGTAGAAGAAAAATAAACCAGTTAACGTCTTTTAGTGTAAGGTTTGAACGTCCAGCCCGCAAGACCTCGTCGTACCATTTTGTTAAATCTTCTTCCATGGCTCAGATATGGAAAACGCATGTGAATCAATTCATGCACAATTGTATTTTCAAGTGTCTTCTCGTCTGGAATCTTTCTGACATTTATGAAGACAACATTATCTTGGATGTATGACACCCCAAGATACTTGTATGCCGAAGTTCGCCTTCCTTCAGTTACTTCCTTTGGCATCTCCAGGACCTCTTTTGTTGTCAACAGTATCTTGGGCTCTGAAATACTAAATCGTGCACAGTAGACTCCCACTTTTTCAAGTATTTTAAAACGCAGATCAGAGTCTAGCTTCACAAAATCAAAGACTGCAAATCCCAAGTTTAATGCATATTGTCAAAATTCGTATTGACACTGGTGGATTTTTTTGTTTCAACCATTAAAGTGGTTAAGTGGGGTCAGAAATTTCGTTAGGTTAATCATAAATCATACAGCCACCGTCTCCTCATTCCCCATTAACTCATAGAATTCATTATAGATTTAGCCCTATTTCTTACCTCTTCTGTTAGGTGCACCAAAACAAGCCCTTCATTTGGTTGACCATACAAAATTACAGAATTATCAGGCGCGTAAACTGCAACTGGCAGTACAAGCAAGTCTTCTTCACCATCTACTACAATTCGTACCGGAAAAGTCATTGACAGTGCCTTACGAATTACAGAAATGCTTTCTTCTGTTATTTCTGCAGCAGGGTTTGTGCATGTCAGTATAGTCTCAGTTGTCCCGACAGGCAAATCCCTCTTGTTTCTTTTTTCTAGTGCATCTACTATCTGAAGCGACGGAGTAAGACCAAATGACAACATCTTTTCAGTTGTAGCATCGCCCACAGTAATCACAAGTGCACCTTTAGGAATTTTACCAGAAATACTAAATTTTGTTACTAAAGAATCTGGCATGAGAAGCCCAAGCGGTTTTTTTAACTGAGGTCGTAGACTTTCAGGAAGACGCACAAGGTAATCTTTGTTTTCAACTATTTTTATGTAGCTGCAGCATCTTTTGTTTCATCACTTAACTGAGATGCAAGAACACTGCATCTTGCAGCGACGTTTTTTGCCACAGTCATAAATGATTGCGACATTGTAGAGTTTGGATCAGATACTAATACAGGTCGTCCACTGTCAGAGCCTTCCATTATACCAGGGTTCAGCGGAATGCCACCCAAGAATTGCAATTCATGTTTTTCACTCATTCTTTTGGCACCATCTTTTCCAAAGATATAGTGTTTTTCAGTACATTTTGGACATGTAAAGTAGCTCATGTTTTCTATAACGCCCATGATTGGTATGTTCAATTTTTGGAACATTCCAAATGCCTTGACTGCGATATTGCTTGCAACATCTTGTGGAGTTGTAACAACAACAATTCCAGTAATTGGTATTGTCTGTGCAAGGGTAAGAGGAATATCACCAGTACCAGGTGGAAGGTCAACTATGAGATAATCAAGGTCAGACCAGTTTGTATCAACAAGAAATTGTTTTAGTATTCCAGAAATTATCGGTCCCCTGTAAATTGCAGCCTGGTGAGCTTGCTCTGCAAAGAAACCAAATGATACCACTTTGATTCCATGTGAGTCAACAGGTTGTAATTTATTATTGTCAACTTCCATTGCGGCTTTGTCCATTCCAAGCATCAATGGAACACTTGGTCCATAGATGTCAGCATCAAGCAGTCCAACCTTTGCACCAGTCTTTGCCAATGCAAGTGCCAAGTTTACTGATACTGTAGTTTTTCCTACACCGCCTTTTCCACTTGCAATGCCGATTATGTTTTTGACAGTCGGTAGCATCTGGTCAACACTAAGAGATCTTCCTTCCATAACTTTGGCAGTTACCTTGAGATCAAGTTTTGATATTTCTTTTATCGAGGCAATTGCTTTTCTTACATCCTGTTCAATTTCATCATTGAATGGACAAGCCGGAGTAGTAAGTTCAAGTGTAAATTTTAATTCGCTACCGTTTATCTCAATGTCTTTTATCATACCCATTGAGACAATGCTCTTTTTGAGATCTGGATCGATTACCGTATTTAGAGTGGAAAGTACTTGATCAACTGATACCATAAAGTGAAAAATCCTGAGTACGATATTTAAACATAGGTAGGAGATCCCGATAAAGGACTACCAAGTACCCGAACATGTCATAATTACCACTGGTTTTTAAAGAGAGCCACCTTCTTGGCCACACCATGAAAATAACAAGGTGTGTTTGGCAGTACCACGATAAAGAAGAAGACCTAGAACCAGTCTTTGATTATTTTAGATATTGTGCAAACGAGGCAATCAGGATTGGCATTGAAAAGAACCTCTCATCCAAGTTCAAACTACATTACCAACTGTACCATAAATTACGCCTAGATTCCAAATTCCATTCAAGATACGTCTATGGTGCACTAGAGTGTGCTGCATCCAAGATCAAATTGTACAAAAAGACGCTCAGGAAAAAACCTAATACAAAAAAGCCATACATCTCAAGAAATCATCTCATAATGGACAACCAATCGTATAAGATTGAACATGGCACAATCCGGATTCCAACAGAGCCTGAAAAATACCTCTTCATCAGACTGACCAAATATGTTTGCAATAAAATCAAGGATGTAAAGCTTGGCAATATCACTATTACAAATGACAAGATTATACTATCATACTCCAAAGACATTACAGAACAAAAACCATCTAATTTTATTGGAATAGATAGAAACCTGAACAATGTCACAACATATGATTCCAAAGGAAGTTGTATTGTTTACGATTTATCAAAAGCTCGAGAAATTACTGCATCATATGGCATGGTAAAAAGCAAGTTCAGACGTAACGATTCTAGAATCAGCAAAAAAATATTTCAAAAATATGGCAGACTTCAGAAAAATAAAATTCACGATATATTACACTGCACTTCAAAGAAGATCGCATCTCAAAATTCAGGAATCATAATGGAAAATATCAAGGGAATTCGTAAACTGTACAGAAAAGGAAATGGTCAGGGAACAAAATACAGATCCAAAATGAACTCGTGGTCATTTTATGAACTGCAACGACAGATCGAGTATAAGACGAGATGGTTAGGTCTGCCGGTAAATTATGTCAGGCCAGGAGGAACAAGCTCAAGG
>JBOGQV010000264.1:0-2932 GCA_050749145.1 Nitrosotalea sp.
AGAGCATTCGGAGCATCAAAAATATACATGTATGGTGCAAATCCAGAGATCAAAGAGACCATTACAAAAGTAAACAAGATGTGGGGCAGTGATTTCAAAGTAGAAATTATTGAAAATTGGAAGGATATCATAAAATCAAAAAAGAAAGATTTGTTCAAAATAGTTCATTTGACAATGTATGGTGAAAATATTAACGATGTCCAGGATCAAGTAAGAGATGAAGAAAAAATTTTGATTGTGGTCGGTGCAGAAAAAGTTCCAAGAGAAGCATACGACATGGCTGATTACAACATAGCAATTGGAAACCAGCCTCATTCAGAGATCTCTGCACTTGCTATACTGATGGATAGAATTTTGCAAGGACAACACATCCAGAAAAAATATTCGGGTGGAGAACGGGAAATAATTCCTACAAAAAAGGGAAAAAACGTGATAGATAAAACAGATAATTGAAGTAATTATATAAAAACAGGTTTAAAACCATTGATTAAATATAGAGCTTGAGAGGGAAAATGTACGATGTCAGTTGAACATGAAGATCCTTTTGTAAAAATTGCTGCCTTGATAGGTGGAGATGAGTATCTGAAAGTCGCTCGTTCCCTTCTCAACACAGAGGACGCTACAGATGAGGAAATAGCAAGCTCAACTGGACTTAGAATCAACATAGTTAGAAAAGTACTGTACGATCTTTTTGGCAAAGCGTTGATAACAGGAATAAGAGTAAAGGACGAAAAGAAGGGAT
Organism: Nitrosotalea sp.; assembly: GCA_050749145.1. Taxonomy (GTDB): domain Archaea; phylum Thermoproteota; class Nitrososphaeria; order Nitrososphaerales; family Nitrosopumilaceae; genus Nitrosotalea. The sequence goes on from JBOGQV010000264.1 coordinate 743, forward strand.
GGTTTGTCTATAGATGGAGAGCAAGAAAGGATGAGGTAGACAACTTTATTGAAAACCAAAAAAAGAAAATTGTGGAAAGATTGCAACAGAGAGTAGATTATGAGAACTCTGCAGACTTTTACCATTGTGGAAATGAAGACTGTCAAAAATTAACCTTTGAAAAAGCCCTTGATTTATCATTCAAATGTCCTACTTGTGGAAAGTTGGTAAATCTTTCAAAAAATGAAAAGCTAAAAAAGGCTTTACAGGGAAAAATAGATCAGCTACGTGATGATCTCAAACATTAAGACACATAGTGTAAAACTATTTCATTTTGCATTTTCTCGATCTTTTTCAATTTAAATAAGTTAGATATTTTTCCAAAACCAACACCGTCAACCAGAGAAATTGCAGTACTCCCCCCCAGGATATATGGTGTAATAGTGACTACAATTTCATCTACCAGTTTTTCCTTGAAAAAATACCAATTGGTGATTCCTCCTCCTTCAACAATAATTCTTTTGATTCCTTTGTTTCCAAGTATTTTCAATAGTTTCTTTAAATCGATTTTTTTCTTTCCACACTTGATTACTTGAACCCCTTTTGTGGTAAATCTTTCAACATTTCCCGGAGCATTTTCCAGTGTAACAAGCATGGTGGGAATTTTTTTTGCAGTTTTGATCACTTTTGATGCAGGAGACAAACTACCTTTGGGATCAAGAATGATTCGAATTGGATTTTTCCCCTTGACATAACGCACAGTAAGTGACGGATTGTCGATATTTACAGTGTTTTTTCCTACCAGTATAGCATCCACACTCTTTCTAAGATTATGAACTCTTGTTAGATCTTTTTTGGATGAAAGATTGGATTTTCCTGTACGAGTAGCTATCTTTCCATCAATACTAATGGCAGCGCTAACTATTACGTAGGGTCTAGATTTTGCCATGTACTAGTTTCCCTTCGTACATTACTGCTTTTATCGTATTTTCTGATGCCCTTTGTACAATTGAGGCATGTGGATTATGCATTGGTTCTAGATCAATGGAATGTTTTTCAATAAATATGCAATCTGCTATCTTGTTATATTGAATCACTCCAACCTTACCGCCCAAAAGATTTGAGGCGTTTGTTGTAGCCATCTTTAGTATGTCTTTTGGCACTAGTCTTTTTTTCTTCATGCCCATTGTAACTTTCCAAAGATAGTCCATTTCTCTAAACATGTCAGGCGAGTTTATCATTACATTATCAGTTCCAATTGCTACATTACAACCAGCATCAAGCATGAGATTTACATCAGGAATGCCCTCTGCAAGAGATCCATTGGCTCGTGGACATACAACAATACTGGCCTTATTTTTGAGGGCCATTATAAGATCTTTTTTTGATGCATAAGTCATATGAACCAAGAAATTCGGTTTTGCAAGTAATGCCCGTTGAGTCTCAGTTTTTCCAGATATTTTTTTTGATATTTTGTTACTTTCGTCAGTCTCTGCAGAATGAATGGCACGAATCTTTCTTGTCCTTGCAAAAAATTGCAAAGCAGAATCACTAAACTCGTTAGGACCGCTAATGCCAAGACCGTCACAATTCATTAAAGAATTTTGAAGATCTGATTTGTGGGACTTGGGAATAGGCGTATTGTTCTTGATGGATAGTGTATCTTGATAGTATTCAATTCTCCCCAAAATGACAGGTCTTATTGGAATACCCAATGTGGCGTTTTTTAATAGATTAATTCCATCAATACCACCTTCCCTAAAATCGATAAAGGATGTTATGCCTTTTTTGATCATTGAAATACATGAATTTTTGATAAAACTTGTCAGATGCGATTTATCTGAGTTTTTGAGAATTTTTTGTTTAAATCCACTAACTGGATGTATCTTTTCTTCAACGCCTGAATCTATTCCTATGTCTTTTGCTATAGAATCTCCAATATGAGTATGGGAGTTGATTAATCCAGGCATCATTAGCAGTCCCTCACAGTCAAGCACTGTTTCGCCCTTCTGAGGTGAAAGTTTCGTACCTATCTGTCCAACATACTTTCCAGAAATTCTCACATTGGTATTATGAACATAATCAAGATCTGTACCATAAAGAAGACTGGTATTTTTTATCAGCATGTTAGCTCAAGAATTTGTGTGTCTTTTTTTCCAGAGTCTCTGAGTTCACGGATTTTATCTAATGATTGAGTAGCTAATTTTGCAG
>JBOGQV010000265.1:0-3172 GCA_050749145.1 Nitrosotalea sp.
GGTAAACCCAGTGGAAAAATACTGGTTGTACAATCCATTTATCCTCCAGTTGACTCTAACCTGCTTCGCTGCCTTGCAATCACATCACAGGCAAGGACATTTTCCTCTCAGGTGTATGTGATAATACCATACATGGGATATGCAAGACAAGACAGGCAATTTCTGCCAGGCGAGATAATCACAATAAAACATGTTGCCAAGATGTTCAAGGCTGCAGGTGCATCAAAGGTACTCGTAGTAGATATTCACAGTATCACTGCACTAGAGCACCTCCAGATTTCTGCAAAAAATATCAGTGCAGTAGAAGAGCTTGCAAAACACTTCAAGAAAATGTCTTTGCATGATCCTCTTGTTGTATCACCTGACAAGGGAGGAGTGGAAAGGGCAAGAAACTTTGCAAAATTTCTTGGCGTTGATTATATTGCTTTAGAAAAACAACGAGACAGAAAGACTGGAAGTGTAGAAATAAAATCAAAGGGTCTTGATGGAGTCAAGGGAAGAGATATTATTTTGGTTGATGATATGATAAGCACTGGCGGAAGTATCGTAAAAGCTGCAGAATTTTTAAAGAAACAAAAAAGTGGCAAGGTCTATGCTTGTTGCACACATGCTTTATTGATTGGAGATGCAGAAAAAAACATCATAAAAGCTGGAGTTACAAAGATAATTAGTGCAAATACCATACCAGGCAAGACATCTGTTGTTGATGTGTCGCCAATAATTGCAAAGGCAATAACCTGAATGTCAAGCTTTTTTGTATTGCAAAGCCAATACGAAGACCTTGCAAGAGACGAAATAATTTCAATATCTAAAAGCTATGACTCCAAGGCAAGTGTAAAATCAGAGCCAAGACTTGTCATGATATCATCCAAAGTTCCATGGTATAAAATAGCAAACAGGGCAACATTTGTAAGATATTCAGGAAAAATTGTAGGTATATTTGATGATATTACAAAAATCGAACTTTCCATACCAAAACCTACATCATTTGTATGCAGAACGATAAACTTGTCATCAAAAAACATTGGCTCGTCAGCACTTGAAAGACAAGCAGGTGGGATACTATCAAGAAAATGGGGTTCCAAGGTATCGCTTTCAGACCCTTGTCTCACAGTATACTTAATCATTACAGATTCAAGAAAATATCTAGGATATTCAGACCGTCAGATTAGACCAAAGCTTCCAATAAAGATAATCAAGCACCCGCATGAGCTTGACATGAAGCTCAGTAGGTGTCTTGTGAATTTATCCCAGCTAAAAGAAGGAAAAACACTTTGTGATCCTTTTTGTGGCACTGGTACAATTTTGCTTGAAGCAGAATCCATGGGAATAAAGTCTGTTGGAATTGATTTTGATAAAATAATGTGTAAAATAACAAAAAAGAATCTTGTTGCAAATGGGTTTGATGGAAAAGTGATAAATTCTGGCTACGAAGCGATGCTAAATATCAAATCAAATGCCATTGTGACTGACCTGCCTTATGGCATATCATCAAGGGCATCCGTATCCCCAAAGAAACTGATCAAAGATTTTGTGTCCATCATACCAAAAAGAAAAAAACTTGTAATGGTATACAAGAAAGGTCTTGAAGTGGATGAAATAAGCAAAGCAAAGAAATACGAGATTTACAGGCATAAGAGCCTGACAAGAGTGATTGCAGTATCATGAAACTAGTATTTTTGGGAACATCGGCAGCGCAGCCAACAGCAGAGCGTGGCATGACTTGTATCTGTCTAGTGCTAGATAGAGAAATTTTGATGTTCGATGCAGGAGAGGGTGCACAGATTGCATTTCAAAAGGCAAAGCTTGGCTGGAACAAAAAGATCAAGATCTTTGTTACACATTTGCACGGAGATCATTGTGTTGGCATACTAGGATTATTACAGACAATGTCATTACAAAACAGGACAGAATCAGTTGATATCTACGGCCCAGTAGGAATTGAAGAATTTATTGCAGCTAATCTAAAAATTCTAAATTTTGGTCTGACATTTCCTGTTAGAATTAATCGTATCAAGGAAGGACCAGTCTTTGAAGATTCTACATATACCGTATCAGTATGCGAAGCACAGCATTCCATCCCAGCTTATTCGTATCTATTTACAGAAAAAGACAAGCCTGGCAAGTTCTTTCCTGAAAAGGCCAAGCAACTAGGCGTCCCTGAGGGAAAACTATGGCATGAACTACAAAATAATGTCGAGGTAAAGGTTGGAGACAAGACAGTCAAGCCATCTGATGTGATGGGTCAGAGGCGAAAGGGCAAAAAAATTGGCATCTCGGGAGATACAAGACCTACACAAAAGCTTGAAGAGTTTTTCAAAGATTGTGATTATATGACATTTGATTCTACATATTCAGATACATTGAAAGATAAAGCCAAGGATAACTTTCATTCTACATCAAAGGAAGCTGCGGAACTTGCAAAGAAAGCAAATGTTACAAACTTGATTCTAACACACTTTTCTGCAAGATATGAAGATGTACAGGAACTAGTAAAGGAAGCAAATACCATACACAGTTCAGTTGTAGCAGCAAAAGATCTCTTAGAGATTGACATAAAATAAAATGTTTGAAGATATATCAGACGAATTAAAAAAAGCATCAAGTATTGTATTTGTTACAGGAGCTGGAATTTCTCAAGAGAGTGGAATTCCTACATTTCGCGGAAAAGACGGATTGTGGAGAAAGTACGATCCAATGACGTTAGCTACAATAGATGCATTTTATCAAAACCCAAAGCTAGTCTGGGAGTGGTATGAAGAGAGAAGACAAAATATTTTATCAGCAAAACCAAATCCAGGTCATATCGCTATTGCAGAACTTGAAAAATACAAACAGGTCTCAGTATTGACTCAAAACATAGATGGACTGCACCAAAGGGCAGGAAGTAGTCAAGTGTATGAATTGCATGGAAGTATAATTACAATAAAATGTACTGTATGTAGTTTCAAAGATACCATAACATCAAACTTTACACAATTTCCTCCACTATGCAAGTGTGGAAACATACTACGACCAGACGTTGTCTGGTTTGGAGAACCATTACCACAAGATACTTGGCAGTCTGCATTGGCAAAGTCTAGTTCTTGTGATGTAATGGTTGTTGTCGGAACTTCACTTGCAGTCTCTCCTGCAAATCTACTGCCTATCTATGCCAAACAAAATGGAGCCT
>JBOGQV010000266.1:0-11079 GCA_050749145.1 Nitrosotalea sp.
CTTTTGCAGAGAGTGGATCAAAGGCCATGTACAACTGGTTCAATCTTGCACAAAATTTGCCCCAATTTTCATCATGGGGTGCATTCAAGACATCAGTTGGAAGCAATGGTAGAATTTCCATACCCGAAGCAGAGAGAGAAGCAATTGGAATCAAGGAAAACGATCTGGTCCAAGTGATTGTAGTTCCAATCCATAAAAGTAATTCACGACAGGAGGTGAAAAAATGAGCAAGACAGAAGCAAAAGAGACATACGCAATATACAAGCAGAATGTTAACCGATATTTCGAAGAGGCAGAAAAGAATGTCACACAATACATCCAGGCAATCTCAAATCTACAGCAAGAATTTGCAACAGCATACAAAAATGCAGTAGAGACAGCAATTGAGTTCCAGCAAGAAGCAGCAACAAAGAGTGGCTTTACAGCAAACCTTCCACCAACTTACCTCAAAGCAATCAATGATGCAACTGAGGAGATAGTAAAGACTAGTTCTGTACAAAACAAAGCAGTACTAGCAGCAATGGAAGCAGCAAGACAAAACATCAAGACATTCAATGACAACCTAAAAGCATTCACAACTATGGATGCAAACATACTGCAATCATGGTTCTCAGCATGGACTCCAAGCAAGAACTAGAATAATTTCTTTATTTTTTATTTTTATTTTTCAGATCTTTCAGTAAGCCACTGGCTAAATTCAGGAAGCACTTTCTTTTGTGAAAATGAGCTTGCTATCATGCCTACATGCCCAGTTGGGTAGATCTTCAGTGTCTTGTCTTGGCTAGATACGGCATAGTGAATAGGCATGCTGCATTCGGGGGATACCAAGTGGTCACCTACTGCAACTTGCGTAAGAAGAGGCATTGTGATGTTTTTCAAAGAAACTTGTTTTCCGCCTACGTACATGTTGTTGTTTATCAAGAGGTTTTCCTGGTACACATCTTTTATCCACTGTCGGTACAATTCTCCTGGAATTGGTGGAGTGTCAGAAACCCATTTTTCCACACGGATAAAATTCTCCACGTATTCTTTATCATGAATGTTTTTGAAGAAATTAAGGTACTTTTCAAACCCTTGCTCAAATGGCTTTAAAATTGAAAATACATAATACATCAATTCTGGAGGCATGTTGCCTAGAGTGTCAACTAGTTTATCGACATCCATGTGTTTTGCCAAATTTGATACTACAGTACTATCCCTTCTGCCATCAATTACAGGTGCAGTAAGAATCAGGTTTTGCACTTTTTCAGGATGGAGTGCAGAGTAGACAGTTGACAGCGTGCCACCAGTACAATATCCTTGCAGTGATATTTTCTTGGACGATGATTCTTTTCTTACAAAATCTACGCAATTGTCCATGTAACCGTTCACATAATCATCAAATCCTTCATGTCGGTTGATCTGAGTCGGCGTTCCCCAGTCAATCAAGTATACATCAATTCCCTGGTTTAGCAAATTTCTCACCCAGCTCTTTTTCTGATTGATGTCCAAGATGTGGAACCTGTTTACCAGTGCATATGCAATCACAAGCGGTGTCTTGATCTGTTTTGTAGCTAATGGGTTAAAGTGCAACAGTCGAATTTTTCCTTCAGAGTAAACAACCTCGTGTGGAGTTACCTCAAGGTCTATCTCTTCAAGGGATTGTGCCAAGTTTGGCGCATCAAGAATGTTTTTGTTTAGTTTGATAAATTCTGCCAATAATCGTGGGTCTAGTTTTATCTCATTTGCCATCTGTCAAGTTCCTCCCTTGTTTGCTATTTTTTCAAGTTTGGCAACTCTTTTTCGCAAAGAGTGTAGTTCTTTGTACACTTCATCCATTTCCTTCTTGGTAGGCATGTTTGCACTCTCTAGTAATGTTGATGCCATGTTGTTCCAATGCTTTGCAATCTCAAGCTCGCTTGTCACAAGTTTGCCAAAATTCTCAGCAAAGTCAGCAGAATCAAATAATCTTGTAAAGTAATTCTCATAGATATCAATCCAGACACGCTTTGATGCCTCCATGTGTTCGGCATCATTTGGAAGTTCAGGCACTTTTCTAGAATATTCCTTCTGGGCCTCATTCCATGTATCAGTAAGCTGTTTGTAATATGCAGAAAGCCTGGTGTTAAATTCTGCCATGTCTTCGTTCATCTCAATTGTTTCGGTGCCCAGATTCTTGGCGTTTATTGCAAATTTTCTAAATGGACCAGTGGCAGCAAGAGATTGTTGTCTGTTTGACATGAGATACAACAAGTCAGTCCAGAAAAGAGAGTTGTGCTTGTAGTTTGCCAAGGAATTTTTTACATCTTGTGGAATTGACATGGAAGGTAGAATAAAGTAGGTTTCTATACATATAGAGATTACTCGTCATCTTTTATTTTTGTAACAAATTGTTAAAAGGGTGTACCGGTATAACGTACCAGTGTCAAGTGCCAAGCCCCAAGAAAAAACTGTTGCCAGTACCCAGCACCTCTCAGTGTGTGATGTAATGAGAGACAACACAAATGAGGTGATAATGAAAATCGAGGGTCTGTTGCCGTCATATATTGAGAGTTTTGCAGACTTGCAGGCAGAAGGCCTTAGAATTACAAGAGACTTTTTTGGGACATGCTACATTGCAGAAAAGGAATTCTTGGACAAGATGGGAGTAGACCAAAAAGCAATAGAATCGTTTGGCAAGTATTTCAAGGCAGTTACAATGACCACGGTATCCGAGATTGACATGATAAATAATTTTCAAAAAGCATGGGTGGAAAATGTCATGTCGTCAATGAAATCATACGATGATTATGTCAAAGTCATGCTGTCATCTTATGCCAAGATGCTAGAGTATACGTCTGCCATGATTCCAAAGAAAACCTGACTTGCCGATCTTTTTTGGTGAACAATGCTTTACTGATATTGTCATATCTAGCATCGCTAAAAACTTATTTTGTTTGTAAAACTTCCAAATTCACGGATGAAGGAAAAATTTGTTACACTAAGCCGTAACAACATAAGATATTTAGAAGAAGGTCAGTCTGATCGCAATCTCATCCTTCTTCATGGGCTGGGAGGATACGCAGAAAGATGGAGTAATTTAATGCCATACCTGAGCAAGAAATATCACATTTTTGCGCCAGATCTTATTGGATACGGCCAAAGCGACAAGCCCTCAGTTGATTACACTTTAGAAGTTTTCATAAAATTTGTTTTTGATTTCATGGAAACACTTGGGATAAAAAAGACATTCATGATTGGTACATCGCTTGGGGGACAAATAGCTGCAGAATGTGCTGCAACACAAAACCCAGCACTAGAAAAGATAATCTTGATCTCACCTGCCGGAATAATGCGAAAGTCCACCCCTACACTTGATGCATATACAATGGCAGCACTATACCCCAACCGAGATTCTGTAAAAAATGCATACCAGATGATGGTAGGACCAAACAAGCAAGTCTCAGAGATATCAGTTGAGAGGTTTGTAAACAACATGTCAAGACCAAATGCAAAGATGGTCTTCCTGTCAACTCTACTGGGCCTAAAGAATGCGCCAGACATTTTTGAGAAACTCGAAAAAATAAAAGCCCCAACACTTGTAATTTGGGGCAAGGAAGACAAGTTGATACCTTTTGAATATTCACAACAGTTTGTCTCATCAATTAGAAACTGTGAATTTATCCCAATGGAAGGATGTGGGCATTCCCCATATGTAGAGGACCCAGAAAGGTTATCAGAGAATATAATCAAGTTCTTCTCAAAATAATTACAAATTCACAAAATAGATTCGTAAAATCATAGTTTAAAATTATACAAGTATACAATGATGTCATGAAAGATACTGCAAACAAAGAAAGGACAAGCCTTGCTTCAAACCATAAACTCTTGCTTGTCTGTCTTTTTGCACTTGGCATAATCGGTACAACATACTATTATTTTGATACAAGAAATGAAGTGCGCCAGATCCAGTGGCTTGCTGTTTCAATATCATGGTATGGCATGATTGGTTTTAGTATAGTCAAGGTTTTGAGCAAGACAAGAATTGGATACTTGAGTGCAGGAATATTATTTTGGACAACATTTACATTTTGGATGCTTGACAATTGGTATATAGTATTTCATGGTACAATAATTGCATCCAGGCCAGATTACACCATGACAGTGCGAAATTTCATTGGAGCAGGTGTTGCAGCACTTGGGATATTATCATCACATAATGCATTCAACAAGACAAGAAGCAAAACAGTACCAGTATGAAAACATGCCGTATCATAATTCTGGAAATCATAGAAAACATCTAATCTAGCAGTACAATACAAAAACTAGATTACAAATGCATGCAGAACGTAAAGACCATACTGAGGAAAATGTATTGGTGCTGCAAGGCGGAGGATCCCTTGGGGCATACGAGTGTGGAGTATACAAGGCAATTGACAAATTAAAAATAAAAATAGACGTCGTTGCAGGCACCTCGATTGGTGGAATCAATTCAGCAATAATTTCTGCAAGTAAGAGCGGTAATCCTGCAAAGGACCTTGAAGAATTTTGGCTAACATTGGCACATACTTCGGCATCGCCTTTTCTTACAGACAGCATGAGAATGGTTTCATCATCTATTTACTCTGCAATGTGGGGAAACTCTAATGCATTTTTACCACTTTGGCTCAGACCGTCTTTTGGATCTTTTTACAACTCGCCATACTTGTATGACATTTCACCGCTAAAGACAACACTTGAAAAATTTGTAGATTATACCAAGCTCAAAGATCCTGCAAGGCCAAGACTAATCATAACCTCAACTGACATACAAAATGGCAAGCCTTCCATATTTGACAGCAAATATGACAACTTTACATCAGACCATGTACTGTCAAGTGCAGGATATCCATTCTATGGAATCTCGTGGACAAAGGTAAGCAACAGATACCTGTGGGACGGGACTTTGCTGAGTAACACCCCCCTTAGAGAAGTAATTGATGCATCCCCCATGCGGGACAAGCGAGTCATAATTGCAAACCTGTTTCCAAACACCCAGGAAGCGTTGCCGCATAACATGATGGAGTCATGGCACAGGGCAAGGGACATCATGCATGCTGACAAGACAGACCAGACAGTGAGAATGTCAAAGATAATCTCAAGATACCTTGTGATGATAAACAAAATGCATGATATCTTAGAGTCTGTCCCGCTTGATGATGCATCCAAGAAGAAACTTGCACAAATTGAGCCTGAATTTAACAAGCTTGCATGCCAGAGGGGTGCCATAATAAAAGAGATAGCAAGAGTTGAGAGAAAAGAGGATACGCACTATCTATTTGAAGACGCAGACTTTTCGATAACTACAATCAAGAAATTGATCAAGGCAGGCGAACATGATGCCATGATATCCCTTGAGGGCTTTGGGAAAAATTAAACAAAAAGAGAAGAGAGATACAATCAGTGTTTGTGGTTTGCAATCTGCTGTAGTTGATGAATTACATCAGCTGCTGCCTTGATATCATTCCAGATATCACTTGATTGAGTTCCCTGGTACTTGTCAGAGCCCACTTGATTTAGTGCAGTCTGGGCATTGCCAAGATCTAGCTGTGCTTGGTTTACCAATGCTTGGTATGATGTAGTACTGTTTTTCACAGCAAGGACATTCAGTCTTGCTTGATCGACCTGAATTGCAGATGCTGCTGCAAAGTGAAAGTTTTCTGAAGTTTTGCACCCATTGTACAAGCAGAAACTATCTAGTGCTGACTTGATCTGTGTGCTGTTTTGTGCATTTTGTACTGCAAGCTCAAATGCTTGAATCTTTGCAGTTGCATTGTCAATCACTTTGTTTATTTCATCAGTGTTCATACCACGTTTTTCCATTTTTTCAGTCATGTTCTGAGCTCGGGCCATGACATGGTTGTACATCTCACCCTTGAGATTTGCCTTTTGTTGTTTTGCTACAAAGAGGCAACTATTTTCTGTAGACCTAAGCTGGCTTGCATCAGATTTTAGTATGGTGTTGACTGTTCTACTGTGTACTGTTTTTAGTTCAGAGTGAGCTTCAAGGTTTGCAGCCCTAGAGTCAGCATTGTATGTCTTAACATCAGTTCTAAACTGTGCAGTGTTGTTTGCACTTGCATCTGACTGTAATGTGCCAAAGTCTGTACTTGTTTTTGTTATATCAGTACCCAGTGTTGCAGTAGTGGTAGAGTTGTTAATTGCAGTTACAACATCGCCAAGATATCCGTCAAGATACGCATTAGAACATGTCATAGATGCAAGTCGCACCTGTAACTGTTGTGTTGCATACTGTGACTTGTTATCCGAGTCTGCAAATGCGGCAGATGGTAATACCATCATCGCACATGCAATCAATGCGGCGTATTGGAGTCTTGTTTGCATAGAAAATATCTAGTTACGAGTTTATAATGTATTGCGTATCAATGTGACGTAACAATGTTAATCAAGACATGCTCAAGTATGTGTATATTTCAAAAGGTATAAGGTCAGGAAAAATACAAGTCAAGACATGAGTGACAAGAAAACTAGCGACAAGGAAGAGTTTCCAGACGAGTCCTCTGAGAAAAGTGACGAGTCAGTTGAATTTTTGGACGAAGAGTTTGATGAAGAAGTAGATTCAGAAAAATCCTGATTTAAAATATTTTGATTTTAAAAAAATGACAATCACTTAATAGCAAGACATGGTTAATTGATTCATGAGCGATATCCAATACAATTCCCAGATTGAAAAAATTGCATCAGTAATACTTGAAGACAAGATATCTTTGGACGAGCAAGACGATTCCAGGTTAAAAAAATACCAAGACTTGGCAAAAAAACAATTTCATTTGCAAGACGAGTCTGCCATGCAGCTTGTAAACGAGGCATTTTTGTATCTAAAGCTCAAAGGTGCAGATTCTGCCGATCCTCTCCAACATGGAGACCAGTTTGGTGCAGGGTTTAGCTAGAATAAAGAATTTTTTTATGTGAATCTGAGCCTAGTTTTTGCAGTTACTGCAATTATAGACACTAGAGCAACCACCAGAACAATTGAAGCAAGTGCTCCAAACTCTGGAACTACCTGGGTTCCAATTACTTCTACCTGTGAAGTATCCTGTGGAATTGATACTGTTATGGTTCTGTCAGTAGGCGTCTTGCTTTCTGCAAAGTCAGTGTCTGCCCCATCTACTAGTACAAAGAATTGGTCGTCGTTTACACCATCTTTTGCATCAATTAGTGATCTTGGCAATGTCATGGTAAGATTGCCATCAGCAGTTGATGTCAATGATACGATAACCGATGTATCTTGTGGGTTAATTGAAATATCAGTAATTGTTGCACCAGTGATGCCATAGCCCACCTGAAATGACTGGCCGCTCTGTGCATCTTTTACTGTATACGTTGATGTCTGTGCAAAAGCCGGTGCTACACCAATTGAAAGTGCGATAGATACCATGATAACATAAGAAGCCCAATGCATGGTTCTCTTTTTTACAATGTATTATTTGACCTTTGCTGGTAATTGTTACTTGAGAAAATTGAAAAATAGAGGTATTTTGATAAAATACCAGACAAGTTTGTTCTTTACAAGATATGGTACATTACTCTTTTTGATCCCAGTTGTGTTTTGTGTTACCATATTTGAAAATAATACAGCTTTTGCCCAGGATAGCCAGTCCAAGGTTACAATAACAATTAGATATGCAAATGATACTTTACCTGCGTATACAATACCTACAGATAATCATCATATGTATACGATTTCACAAAAAAATTCATGGCCAAAAGATAATGTCAGGTACAACCTACATGCATATTCTATTGACAACGGTCCAAGCATTCCAATCAATAGAGCATCTGGCGGAAATTTTACACTAGACATCATGGCAGATTCTGACCATTCTGTTTTATTTTTTGCAAAACCTCAATTTCAAATCATATTACACGGTACAAACAATGCAACGTTTGTTCCACCATCACCTACAAATGACAATTGGTTTGATGTAGATACAGATGTACAATTTCTTGTGCCATATGTTGTATCATCAGACAAGCAAGATACCCGACAACAACTGGAGGGATGGTCACTTGACAATTCTTACATTAATGTAGTGTCAAGACAAGAGTCTGGTTCTTTCAAGTCTGATACAATACACATGTCAAGTGATCACATAGTCAATCTAGAATACAAGACCCAATATTATGTCAAAGTCATTTCAAATTTTGGGCGAGCACTTGGCACAGGGTGGTATAACTCAGGGGCCATCGTAGACATTTCAGTAATTCCAGGAAATGACATTATTGTTAACCATGTATTTACAGGATGGCAAGGCTCTACCATAGGAAATCAAAACCAAGAATCAGTTGAAACATTGGCAGACTCGCCAAAAGTTATGGTGGCAAACTGGTCTGTAGATTACACCAACATCTCCATAATTGGCATAGTCATAATTGCAGTTTTTGTTTTGCTTGCAATATACCAAAAAAGGAAAATACATTCTAATTCATGATTGCCACCAGAGCGAGAACTTAAAACCATCAGTTTCAATTACCATCATGTTGCTACAGAACCAGGACCCAGTAGCTTTACGTGAAGAAATTCAAAAAATCATGGTAGCTAATGGTTTTAAAAGAGAATGTTATGTCAAGATTCTAGATTATACTGTAAACCTGTTCGAGTCAAAGGGGCTTGGAATTGATTATTATGGATATCACAACATCATCCATGAGCTTGAGGTAACCTATGTCACTTTACTTGCAGCCCAGTGGGAAAGCACCCATGGAATGCTCAAACCGGAAGATTTTCCATATCTTTTTGCAGCAGCTTTATTTCACGATTATGATCCTCAAAAAAAGGTCGACAAGCCACACGAAGAAGATGCAGTAAAATTTGTCATGACAGATGAAAAACTAGATTCGCTCCTAAAGGATGCAAACATTGACAAAAATTTGATTGCAGCACTAATCCACAGGACAACATATCCATGGAGCGGCGAGATAAAAGAAACAACAGAGAAAAAAATCGAGGACTGTTTTAATTCATCAGAGATTGTAAGAGACGACCAGGAAAAAAGAGAACATTTCAAGAAAATGGGATGGTTTCTCTCTGTTGCAGACAGGATTGCAGGATACACACTAGGAGATTTTGCAAAAGCATTAGAGATGGCACAGAAAAACGCTCACGCGCTTGCATGGCACCCATATTATATCGTAAGAAGATCTGTTGCATACTTTGAAGACCTCCTCAACAATGATGCAGAGATGTACCAGAGTGTACTGCAAGCTCTTCCAAAAGACATGCGAAAACATTTCACAGACAATGTGTTGTCATTTATGAAACTGCGTGAGCAAGAAATCCAGATTGAGGGATCACTTGTCTATGATAACACAAAATTCTTTGCAGTAATAGAATCCATGTCAAACAGACAGGAACCTGAATTTATTGAAACATTAACAGAGATACACAAGCAGTTGCCAAAGCCTTTGCAATTCAAAAAAGATGATTTTGTCGAATCAGTTACTGCAAAAGATACCATACTAAACACACTAAGACTTGGAAGTGACGATGGTCCAATCATTGGTTTTACAAAAGGCGGACCACTGGAAACATACAAGCTTAGGCCAGAGATAAACGACATAAACTATGGACTAAAAAATACTGCATTCATGGAACCCCTTGCAATAAGGATGGGGTATTGGGGTCAGAGAGGCGGAAGAGAGATGAGAATGTTGTTTAACATGCAGGTACAGTCAAAGGGATTCAAGTATCTCACAAGTTTTGCGCTGCGTGATGTCATTTCAAACAGAATTGAGAGAAAAGAGCAGATAGAGTTTGTCAAGCAGTTTGACCCAGAGCGCTGGGACTATTACCGTGTTGTTTTATAGAAATTTCTTTACTGGCTAGAAATTTTTCTAGATGATATGAATTTTGCAAGGTGTATTGCACCAATAAATGGCCACGATGATAACAAAATCAAAAATCCAAACCAGACAAGTGGACTGTGGTGTACATAACTTGCAGCCAGGTTTAATGGAAACACATACTGGAGTATTGCATCATTTGATATAAAACTAGACAAGACTGGCTGGATGTATGTTTGTAATGCATTCCATCCCACAAATACCGTGACAAAAAACAAGACTGTTTTTCGTCCTACATATTTTTCAAATCCTTTTCGTTGAATTTTGTTTATTTTTTCATCAAGTTGTCGTACCTCTTCATGTAATTTTTCCACTGCAAGCTCTGCATTTTTCTTGTAAGATTCTGGGTCTTGGGAACCAAGATAGAGCGGTATCACAACTTGCAAATATTTTTGATCAGAGTCTGGCAATGGTCTTCCTTTTTGTAAGACATCTAAAAGATACTCTAGTCTTCCTTGGTCACCTTTTCCAAGGATTATGATTTGCTGTATTGCACCAATTAGATCTTCTGACAATAGTGAAACAAAAAATTCTCCCAGATAAAAGCGATTAGTACCAAGACATGAAGAGATTCAGATTTGCGCCATCCCCACAATAGCCCTTGGAAAAACATCTTTGCGCTGCTCTTCTGCCTTGAGATATTCCTCATATCCTTCAATTGGTTGCAATGATTTTGCATCCATGATTTTGTATTTTGGTATGTTTGCACGACAAAACAACTCCTCAAGATCATCTTTTGAGAACCATTTAGAGTATACTCCCTTTGATGTTCGAAGTATTGCATTTTCCACATCTTGCTTTGAGGCAACTATTTCACCCACTGTTCTTTTTACCTCCCTGCCATAGAATTTTTTTAGTCCAAAATCTTTGAAGAGTTTCTTGTTAAAAACAGAGACAATAATAGTTCCATGTGGCGATGCAAGTTTTTTCATGGATTTTAGCATCTGTACCTGTAGCTCTGTGTTTTCCTGGTTTCCAAGTGTCTGGAATGTACACACTATGACCTTGTGGGTGCCATCGAGCATTTTTTTGTTGAGGTTAAAGTTTTGTGCAATTCCTGTTACTGGAAATATTTTTTTGTTTAGCAATTGTCCTAGGCCATATTTTTTTAGTAGTTTTGTGGAATGCAATATCATTTCTTCAGAATAGTCAATCCCTATTACATATCTGAGATTATTTTCATAATTTTTATCATACTGGTATAATCTTCCCGTTTCC
>JBOGQV010000267.1:0-3140 GCA_050749145.1 Nitrosotalea sp.
AGATTATATTCTTAAAACATATGGAGACAGACAAAAAATTACAATCATTTCTGACGGCTCACATGTATTATTGAGGTAAAATGGAAAATGGCAACGGTGCACAAAGAAATGCAAGTGCAATGACAAGTGCAAACATTCTTTTTCTTTTTTTAGATAATGGAGATATGTCATCAAGAGGTTTTACATCAAGACTTCTCATACTAAACATCAAGACAAATAATGCCATGATATAGTATCCAGTTGCTGCAAGTACTCCTATGCTGGCATATGTCAAAATTTTATGCCACTTGACACCAAATGTTGCTCTTGCAATGTGACCTCCATCAAGTTGCCATGCAGGTAGAAGATTGAGAAACGTTATGAGAAACCCAAACCATGCTGCCAACAAAACTGGGGACATTACAATCTCATGATTTGGTACATGTTTTCCAACAAGTGCAATTGTTGTATCCATTATTATGCTAGAATGCATCTCCATGAGACCTGATTTTTCTAAAAGTTCATGGGCCTGTGAACTTGGTATTGTGGGAGAAATGTATGCACCATATGTGGACACAATTATTGCCACAACAAGACCTGCAATGGGACCAGAAATTCCAACATCAAAAAGTATATTTCTATTTACAATCAATCCACGAGACATTATTAGTGCACCAAACGTTGGTACAAAACCTAGTACTGGAATTCCAGGAATAAAATATGGCCAGCTAATCTTGAGATTGTGTTTCTTTGAGGCAATCATGTGACCAAGTTCATGGATGCCAAGTATTCCAATCAATGAAACCGTATATAGAACTGCTATGTAAAATGGGTCGTCTCCTTTTACAATGGAATTTGTACTGATGGCTCGATAATATCCATCAATCATTACGACCATTACTGTGGCAGCAAATAATGCTCTTGGAATCCATGACCTGCGTGATTTTGGAGACTCAAATCTTGAAACAAGTAAAAATGTCCTCCCAGAACTTGATTCTAATCTGACTATCATATTTTTTGATTCTAGGTTCTGAACCAGTTGTCGAAATTTTTCAGTTATCTCGTTTCCAGAAATCTCAATTTGTAGTATAGTAGGACTTTGACTAAATCCTATTATGGTAAAATATGAAGAAACAGATGATAGAACTTCATCAAGAGTTGATATACTTGATCATGTGCTTTTTACTGGCTTTAATTATTTCCCTTACTTCCTTAAAGTTAAATAATTAATAATTCCAGTATCATCAGAATGCAGGTTGCGTTACGAGAAATTGGAAATTGTGTCATTCGTAGATGTGATCTATCTGACCTGATTCCAACAATGGAGATTAATCTCAAAACATTACCAGAGCACTATTCTGACTATTTCTATGAAAGTCTCCTGGCTGAGCTACCTGAAGCATTTCTAGTAGCTGAGGTGGAAAAGAAACTTGTAGGATACATCATGTGTAAAATTGAATATGGTTTTTCAAACTTCAAAAAACTTGGTTTTGTGAAAAAAGGTCATGTTGTATCTGTTGCAGTATTACCAGAACATAGAAGAAAAGGAATTGGAGAAGGCCTAGTTCAGGAGGCAATTGGAGGAGTAAAACTGAAAAAATCCGATGAGCTGTATCTTGAGGTTAGATGTAGTAATAGTGAGGCAGTAAAATTATATGAAAAACTTGGATTTATCACAAAACAGAGACTAAAAGCCTACTATCGTGACGGTGAAGATGCGTATCTTATGGCAATTGAGTTTGCTTACTAGATTAAAATAAATAAGTCACAAAAAGACTCTAGCCTGATGACAAGACAACGAACTGTTGGAACAATGATATTTGTTTTGGCAATTGTAGGATTTTTCCTTTATGCATATTTGTTAATGTTGTCTGAATGGAGTCCTATTGTGTTACAGCTTTCAGTATTGATGGCTGTAGGTGGAATTCTTGGAGTTATTTCTTGGATTGGCTACAACATGGCAACATCTAGGCCATCTCCATCATCTCTTGTAACAGACGACAAGTAGTTACTTGGATATGGCAGCATCTACAACTGCTTGATAAAATCTTGGACCTACAGGTCTTACAATCTTTGCACCCAAAATTTCCGATTTAACATTTACCACACCTAGAAAATGTTGTGGTGCCAATATTGACACTTGGTCTTTTTTTTCTGCATGTATGTGGCAGTAGTAATGTATCACTGACTTTTTCTTTGCAGTCTTTATTGCATACTCTAGAAACTCATCTGATCTTTCAGGTAGTAACATGAGAACTCTATCACCTGCCTCAAGCAACCTTTCTTCTATTACTTTTGCTGCATCTCCCTCTATGGATTCAACAGTTCCCTTTAGTTTGTTTAATTGTATGTTAGTAGAGCACAGTCTGGCCGCATCAGGGTTAATGTCAATATTGTAAACATGACACTTTTTCTTCTTTGCCGCAACAATGGAAAACATTCCTACTCCTCCAAACATATTGATTATTGTCTCTTCATCCTTGATTAATTCTGCAATTCTTTCCCGTTCGGTTGAAAGTCTAGGAGAAAAAAATGTCTTTTCTACATCTACTATGAACCTGCAACCGTGTTCTTTGTATTCAGTCTCAGTCTTGTCATCTCCTGCAAGCAACTCTAACTTTCTTATTCTATAATCTCCTTCAACTGGGGACGATTGACAATAGACTGATTTTGCTGTCTTTACCTTATCTAAGAGAACCTCACCAATTATTTTTCTCTTGGACAAAAGAGAATCTGGGACCCGTAGTATGATGATATTTCCTATCTGATCAAATGCACCGTAAAGCTCTTCTGCCTCCGCTTCTGTGAGGATCCCAGATACTGCCTGTTTTAGCATCTTTGTCAATTTCTATAGTAAAACTTTCCAGATTGTTTTTGTTCTCTGTCTAATCTACTCTCTAATTTGTTTACTCTGGGCCTCATGCTTGTCTCATCTCTTCTATACGTCATGTCAAGAGATCTCAAGAATTCATTCATTCCATCCACCTTTGGTTTTGGAGTTGTTGCATGACCTTCTCTTCCAGGGGTTCCGTGAAATATTACAATTGAATCAGAGATCAGATCCATAAGCTGAATATCATGATCAACTATGATTGCAGATTTTCCATAAGATCTTACAAATCTTTGAATAAGTTTTGCTACTGCTATTCTATCCTCTACAT
>JBOGQV010000268.1:0-3181 GCA_050749145.1 Nitrosotalea sp.
GTAAACATAATGTCACTGACATCGGTTCAAACCGTAGGGGAACATTGCCTGGCAGTTGGGGGCGCTTGACTGCCAGGCGCTTTTAATTAATTACTTTCTCAAGTCTTGCCGTCTGGTTTTTGATGTACTCAAAACCTTCTTGCCAGAAATTCTCTGTTGATATGTTAATTCCATGTTCTTTGAGCAAGTCTTCTGGCTTTTTTGAGCCTCCTGCTGCTAGTATGTCTACGTAGGTGGAGGCAAATGATCTTCCTTCCTTTCTATATCTCTGGTATAGTGACAGCGATAATAAATTACCAAAAGAGTAAGAATAACAGTAAAACGGCGAATGGTAAAAGTGTGGAATACATGTCCACTCTGTTCCAAAGTCTGGTGTCACATCTACCGAGTTTCCAAACTGGTCCTTTAGTGTCTTCATGTACTCTGATGTGATATCTTGTACCATTGCACCGTTGCCAATCTTTTCATGAGATGCTATCTCAAAGAGTGTAAAGTATGCCTGTCGTCCTACTGTTGCATACATGTCATCCAGATGCTCTGTCAGTATTGACTGCTGTTCCTCGTCTGAGACTTGGTCTAAAATTTTATTGAAAAGTAGCATTTCTGAAAATGTCGAAGCTGTTTCTGCAAGTGGTAGAGGGGCTTCAGCTATGAATATTGATTTTCCTGAAGCTGCTATACTATGTATTGCATGGCCAAGCTCATGGGCCAAGGTGAACACATCATTTGTCCTGCCCTTGAAATTTACCAAGACATATGGTGTTATCTTGGGAGTTATCGTACTGCAAAATGCCCCGCTTCTTTTTCCTGGTCTAATGGTAGAATCTACATGTTTTTGGGCAAATACCCTGTTTGCATATTCCCCTAACTGTGGACTAAAGTCATTTAGCGTGTTTAAAACAAGTTTTACAGCCTTGTCATAGTTGTATTTTTTTTCATCTCTTTTTTGAATTGGTGCATAAATGTCATATCTGCGTAATTTTTTCATTTTCAGGATTTTTGCCTTGAGCAAAAAGAACTTGCGAAACACATCTGCATTTTTCTTGCAGACTGCAAGAAGTGCATCTACTGTCTTGTCATCTGTATCGTTTCCAATGTTTCGAACCGATATGGGGGAAGAATATCCTCGTATCTGGATACATTCGTCTTTCCAGTTTGAGACAATATTTTGGTAAATCTCTCCTAGTACACCCTTGTTTTTGTCAAACTCTGATAGCAGTGCCTTGTACGCAATCTCTCTTGTACTTGGCTTGGGACTTCGAATTAAAACTGATAATTCCTCTCGGTTGTACTTTTTGGTCTTGCCGTCAATTTTTACCTCAAAGGTGAATGCATTTGTTATCTTATCATAGATTTTTACTAGTGCGGAATGTCCTGTAACGTCTAACGTGTTGATTATCCTCTCTTCTGGCTCTGTGAGGGAATACTTTGCAAGCAGTCTTTTGTATCGTAAAAATTCGTGTAACTCTCCTGATGACTTCATCAGTCTCTGGGCATTTTTCTCATCAATCTGTTTTTTCCACCACTGGTCAAAGAATAAAGTCTGGTTTTCCAACTGTGCTCCCATTTTTCTCATCCTTGAAACTAGAGAGGTAGCCTTGTCTGACTGGGTATCTGATGAATATTCTAGTGATGCATAGCCTGAAACTCTTCCAAATTCATCTGTAATGTCTTCCAAGGTATGAAGCATTGACATGAATTTTTTCTCAGATATGGTGGGCTTGAGTATTTTTTTGTTCTTTTCAAAGTTTTTGACGTCGTTTTGGATTGTTTTTAGACGTCTCTCAAAATGTACTGACTCTGGATCCTTTACAAGTTCGCTCAAGTCCCATTTTCCTTCTTTGAAAACTTGCATCTGACTCTAACTTTTGGTTTCTTCTTAAAATACTATGTGGAAAACAACTTTGGTTTTGTAATTTTGGATTATATTGTAACAGTATGATTTTTCAGAAAAATTGTCTAGTATCAATCATATGAACAAATTGTGCACACGTCTTAAATATGAAAAATACGTATTAGATGCCATGAGCATGACAGCATGGCATTGTTACAGATGCAATTTGACTTTCAAAGACAAGTCACATGTTGACATGCATAAAGAAATTGCACGACACGATGCAAGACAAGTAGAAATCGCACAATAGATTTCTACATTTTTTTGTAACACTATGTTGGTTATGACAAAACCTTGCAAGTATTTATTTAACCCAAAAATAAGTTAGTCGTTCGTGGATCATCACAATTTTAAAGGAAAAGACATTCCTCACCTGAAGATAAAACCCAATATGGGCATTGATGATCTAGTAGAAATTTTCTCAAGTACTGGTTATAATGCACGACAACTCGGTGATGCTGCCAAGTTATACTGTAAAATGATTGAAGATGATGCCACCATATGTCTGACAATTGCAGGTGCTATGACTCCAGTTGGTTTTGGTGGTCTATTCAAGACCTTGATAGAGCGTGGCTTTGTTGACTGGATTGTATCCACTGGCGCAAATGTATACCACGAGGATCACTTTGCATGGAATTTGCCTGTAAAACAAGGACACTTTGAGGTCGATGACATGATACTTTATGAAAAAGACATTGTACGAATCAGAGATGTCTACATCAAAGGAGATGAAACCCTCAAGGCAGAAGATAAGATTGTTCAGAAAATGTTTACAAAAAGTTTGCTTGACAAACCGTTTACTACAGCTGAATTTTGTAACGCAATGGGAAAATATTCAAAGCAACATTCCAAGAATCCAGACCGTAGCTTTGTTGTAACTGCATATGATTATGATGTTCCTGTTTATGTGTCCACTCTGAAAGACTCTTCGCTTGCACTGGATTTGGCACCATTAAGACTTGAAAATAAAATGTATAATCTTGACTTTGTCAGAGAAATATTAGAACAAGCCGCAATATTGTACAATTCCAAGAAATCTGGAATCTTGGAGTTGGGTGGAGGTGTGCCAAAAAACACTGCACAGCAAACAGGTCCTCTACTAGATCAGATACTGGGTCTAGGTCATGGTGGCCAAAATTATATTATTCAAATCACTGATGCCCGACCTGATACTGGTGGTCTTTCTGGCGCAACATTGCAGGAAGGAAAGAGCTGGGGTAAGGTAAAGGATGCACATGAAGATGTGATAATGGTATACACTGATGCAACTATCGCATTTCCAATACT
>JBOGQV010000269.1:0-3210 GCA_050749145.1 Nitrosotalea sp.
TCCACGGTGCATCCATTTACTACATTGATTAATACGGTGTTACTTTCAATAATTCCTGTTCTAGTAAATGTGATACGAAACATTTTTTCAATACTGAAACACGAAGATATTTTCAGGGGCTTTGGTACTGAAACTAGAAAAAATAAAATAATTGCCATGTTTGTGGGGCATCGCTCAAAAAATCCCAAATTTAGTTTTCCTATTGAAAAAAGAGAAGGAAACTTGCACAAGTTTGACTTTACACTAAAGAATGCAGATAATGAAGAATTTTGTTCTTCTTCTGATACTTTGGTTACACCTGGAATTCCATACATGATCTATATTTTTGGCGGGTTTGTTATCCAGATTGTCTATGGAGATGTTGTCTTTAATGTCATCAAAATGCTTCACTGATGTCTTGGCACCGGGGAGTTTTTTGATCTAAGGTTTATTAGTTGTAAAAAAAACGCCTAGGTATGAAGATAAAGATTGCAATTGCAATGTCTGTAATATCAATAGTGATGCTTTGTATTTATGGCGCAGACGTGATTGTGGCTAACGGCAATAAAATGGGATTTCTTCCCATGGATGTATCTGTTAGAGGCTCGATTTTTGGAATAATTCCATCTGTAATGCTAATAGTTTCATTTTTCATAACTAGGAAAGAACCATCCAAAAATCTAGGCATGTTGATAATAATTGGAGGCGCTCTGATACTTGCAGGCACTGGAATAATTCTTGTAATGCAAGGAGGTCAATCTCAAGACTCTCGAGGCATGCGTGAAATGGGGGCTGTTTTAGGCATAGGTGTCATAATTGCCATCTTGGGCGCAATTAAAATACGAAAATCCTAGATTTATCAGTTGATTTTCAGACTAGGTTTACATTCAAAGAAATACTCAAAGACAAGGTTACACAATTCATCAATATGATAAATTGTTCCAAATGTGGTCGGGATGTAGGTAAGGTGTACGACTGTGAGCACACTAATGATGAGGACTATTGTGTCGAATGTTATACTGAATTACACTATTACCTTACTGAGAAAAAACATCTTGATAATACTTGAATTCGTCATAATGTCGAGTATAAAATTTTCCAAATCTTTTAATTCAAATTGAAAAATTCCTTATCTATGAAAGCAATACTTCTTTCCGGAGGATTTGGCAAACGACTCAAGCCCTTGACAGACTATCTGCCAAAACCTTTGATACCAGTTTGCAATTACCCGATTATTGAATGGCAAATAGGTTATTTTAAAAAATTCGGAATTAGAGACATCATAGTGTGTGCTGGTTACAAGGCAGATCAAGTAATAAAACATTTGGAAAACAAAAATCTTGGAGTAAATCTGGAATATTCTATTGAAACAGTTCCTCTAGGTACTGCTGGTGCAATAAGAAAAGCAAGTAAGCATATTGACACCGATGATTTTTTTGTGATAAATGGTGATATCTTGACAAATATTGATTTGAGAAAATTAAAAACTCATTCCAACTCTGTTGCAGTGATACCACTTCGAACATCCTTTGGAATCGTTCATTTGGATGGAACAAAAGTTGAACGATTTGAAGAAAAACCTGAGATGTTTAATTATTGGATGAATGCGGGCATATATTATTTAAAAAAAGACATACTAAAACACTTGCCCAAAAACGGTAATCTGGAAGATACAACATTTCCAGGTCTTGCAGGCAATGGTAAACTACATGCCGTAAAATATGGAAAAGTTTTTTGGAAGTCTATTGATTCTTACAAGGATATGGAAGAATGTGAGTCTCTTATCAATGGTAACGGATATGAGAAATTCATTTCTTTAAAGTGAGTAACATGAGACTTGGATTTAGTCTTGGTTCTCTTTTATCTGTCAAAGAGATTTTAGACTGTACAAAAGTATTGGACAACTATTCGGTTGACTCCATATGGATTCCAGAAACATGGGGCATGGATTGTTGTTCAATTTTGTCGCAGGTGTCTAATATTGCAAAAAAACCTAATCTTGGCTCATCTATTATCAATATTTACTCACGAAGTCCTGCATTGGTGGCCATGTCTTCTGTAACACTAGATATTCTGTCAAATGGTAGATTCGTGTTGGGGCTTGGTACTAGCAGTAAAGCAATTGTTGAGGACTGGCATGGGTCTGAATTTTCTAACCCGCTTGGAAGGATGAAGGAGTATGTTGAGGTATTGCGTCTTGCCATGTCTGGAAATAAGGTATCCTATGACGGCAAATTTTTTCACCTGAAAAACTTTGGTCTTTTGATAAAACCATCGAGAACAAGAATTCCAATTTATCTTGCAGCCATAAACCAAAAAATGGTAGATCTTACTTGGGAAATTGCCGATGGTATAATATTTTACTTGAGACCGT
The DNA here is from genome assembly GCA_050749145.1 of Nitrosotalea sp. GTDB lineage: Archaea > Thermoproteota > Nitrososphaeria > Nitrososphaerales > Nitrosopumilaceae > Nitrosotalea. The sequence continues at coordinate 2,354 of JBOGQV010000269.1, forward strand.
TACCAGAATTAAAAACAACAATTGCAAAAATGCAATCAAAGAAAAAAATTGATGTTACATGCCAATTGATAACGTGTATTTCTCACGATTCAGAAAAAGCAATCAGCCGCGCAAAACAGACCATTGCATTTTATGTTTCAGTTGGAACAATCTATCGTGAATTTCTGGCATCACATGGATTCAAAAAAGAAATAATGGCAATATTTGAGGAATATGGAAAAAATGGTCTGAAGAATAACCATGTGTTTGTGACTGATGAAATGGTAAATTCCCTAACTATATGTGGAACTCCTGATGATGTAAGACAAAAAATACGTCAGTTTGTGGATGCAGGTATAGACTTGCCCATACTCCAATTCAATCCAGTAGAAACGGTAAACGAATCCTTTGATCTACTTGTCAAAACTCTTGCAGGAGATATGAAATGAAACGCGTAGCAATAACTGCTGCAGGAATTGTTAAATTCAACAAGACTGAAAAACCGCTGGATTCTTTGATGCTCTCATCAATTAGGCCAATATTTGAGAATACCAAAGACCTTGAACAAGATGATGTTGATGTAGTACTTACATCCACAAATGCAAATCGCAACTATCTTGCAAATATTATATCAGAACTATCTGGAATAAAACCAAAAATATCACACTCTGTTGAAAGTTTGTGTAACTCTGGCACAAATTCACTTGTCGCAGCTTATGCTTATGTCTCCTCTGGACTTGCAGATGTTGCGCTTGTGGTGGGAGGGGATAAATCTGATAATCCTGGCCTTGTTCTCAATTGGGATATGGCAAGAGGGGAGTATGTCCACCCAATTTTCTGGTCATCCATGTTTACAAGTGCACATATGAGAAAATATG
>JBOGQV010000270.1:0-1750 GCA_050749145.1 Nitrosotalea sp.
GACAAGCGCCAGTTGGTTCACACAACGGTCGCGGAATGGTCTTGGCTCCAGCGGAGCCAAATGTTTGTTCTATTGAAAGGGCTGTCAAGGAAAAAGTACACCTAATCTCGCCAGCGGGGTGGATACCTCTGGCGGCGAGCCCCCGACAATGCGGACCGCCCGGAGCCTCGCGTTTCCCGTCCTCTTTTAGCCTATGGCCTCTTGTGGTGCCTCAGCAATAGGCGAATCGGCTGATTCTGTCTTTCGCTCACAGCAACTGCATCGATCGATTCGGCTGCTTTCGTAGGCGCGTATGGGTGGCGAGCATGCCAACCATGGTTCTATTTGTGACTCTCGGCCGACACCTAATTTCTGGTTATGCGAGGGGGAGTATAGTAGTTAGGGTACTTGGGCCTTGCCCTGGCACACAAACATTGCTGATCCTTCCCTCGCGCCCCGCCCCTTGGCGGAGAAACCTTTGCAACAGTATTTCGTCGATCCTTGCGAGCGTTTTCCATTCTGACCAATTCTCGTGGCTCCAATGCGTGATATATTCTCTGCGCCTGCCCGGAGGATAGGGCAACGCTGGGGAGCGACCCGAGCGCCGAGTCAGGTGGTATACGAACAGATGGGACGGGGCGGCTCAGACTGCCCCTTTCCTCTTTAAATCTGTTCGGAACCCATAAAGCGGTAAACCCACCTCCCGAATCGGGCCGACCCTGCCTACGCCTGGCGCATCAGCTTGTCAGCATCGAAGCATTCTCCTTTCTTCCATACCGCCAGTGTGATCGCGGCTATCTTACGGGCCAGTGTAACCCTTGCCAATTCCGGCTTCATCTTGTTGGCGATCAGCCGCTCATAGTACGGCTTAAACGGATTCCTGCTCTTCGCGTGCAGTGCCGCGCTTTTGAACACGTACTTCAGCTCTCTGTTGTAATTTCGGTTCAGCCCTCTCGTCCCGATCGGCTTCCTGACCCTGCACAGCTTCCCTTGCTGAAATTCGTAATCCGAACTCGAACAAGTCACCACCGCCAACCCACAGTACGGCCAGAACTGCCTCTTGGTCCTGAATCGGAATGGTGTGCTCACGATCGCGATCAGGTATCCTATTCGGATCGCTCCAAGTCCAGGCACCTCCTTCAGTATTTTGTATGCCGGCTGACGGCGCACTTGTTTTATCAGTTCCACCCGAGCTTCTTTGCGAAGTCCGCTTAAACAGTCCAGCTCCCGGTACAGCAGCTCGATTCTATTACGAGTATTGCTGTCGGCTAATTTGTTCAGCCACTCTTCTCGTGTCTTCGGCCGGTACACCTCTGTCCCTTTGCACGCGATAGCTCGTCCTCGATAAATCGCTTTGATTCGATTCATCACCCTCACTGTATCCTTCGCTAACGTTGAGTAGCTTCGAACTGCCTCCTTCAACCCTCGCGTACTCGCTGTGTCGTGGTATACCGGCTTCAGCTCCCCCATTCGCAGCAAACTTGCTAACTTGTGTGCGTCTATCTTGTCCGACTTATTCCCTTTCTGGATCAGCTTGTTCTCTCGAGGATTGCAAACTATCACCTCTGCCACTAGCGGCTTGATGATCTCGTACAACCACGCTGCCTGTGCTCCTTCCTCGAACGTCACATGCACTATCCCTGACATCCCCCTGAAAAAGTCCATCACTTGTTCCGGGTTTGTCTCCATTACGCTTCTATTCACCGTCTTACCATCTGCGCTCAGAACCTCTACCGATATCGTTGCACTGTGCGCGTCCATTCCTACATAC
>JBOGQV010000271.1:0-3818 GCA_050749145.1 Nitrosotalea sp.
GTGGGATTTGAACCCACGAACCCCTAAGAGACGGGATCACCCATTTGTATGATCTTAAGTCCCGCGCGTCCAAAGGCCATTAAACCTTCTTTGGCCAGGCTCGGCGACTCCTGCGTTTTATTAGCGATATGTCGGAGAAATTAAACGTTTTATGAAAAAAATTTCTTGGACCCAAGTAAGATTAATAAGGATTCAGAAGAGCGAGCTTGTCATGCTTCGATAGCTCAGCCTGGTAGAGCGTTACCTTGGTAAGGTAAAGGTCGCGGGATCGAATCCCGTTCGAAGCTTAATGTTTTCTAAGATTACTATTTGGGAACTGAGAAATAAAATGTGGTGCCTTCGCCTTCCTTGCTTTCAAACCAGATTTTTCCACCCAGATTTTCTACAATTCCTTTACAAATGACCAACCCAAACCCACTTCCCCCATATTTTCTCTTAAAAGAAATATCGACCTGGTAGAATTTTTTGAATACAGAATCCTTTCTTTTTTCCAGGATGCCTATGCCATTGTCTTTTACATAAAATAAGATAGAATCACCCTCTTCTTTAGCTTTAATCTCAATTTTCCCCCCTGTTGTAGGCACAAAATCAACTGCGTTTTGTATCAAATTGTAAAAAACTCCGTTGAGCCTAATTTTGTCACTTGTAATCGGTTTTTTTATACCAGTAGAATTTACAAATTCTATCTTTTTTTCGCCCATCATTGGCATGCATGATTCTATTACTTCATTCATGAAACTGTCTACGTTGAATTTTTCTTTTTTGAATTCCATCGTATTGCTGTTGAGTTTTTGTACATCAATGATATCATGCATTAATTGTTCCAGTCTTGCCGCATTGTCATAGATTTCATTTACTGCTTCAGATTGTTTTGCAGTCAAACTTCCAAGAGATTCATCACTTAGAGATTTGGCAGATTTTTTGATTGGCTCTATAGGAATTTGACACTCTTTTGCAACCATCATGTAAAATTCTTCCTTGGTAGCATCCATTTTCTTTAGTTCATCAAGCTGTATCTTTTGCCTTTCATGATCTCCTAGTACACTATGAGCCTTGTAGATTTCAGATATGTCCCTTATTGCAGTATTACTTCCAATTAATTTTCCCTTGTCATCGTAAATATTATTGGCACTGACCAGTCCAGGAAAAACTGAACCGTCTTTTCTTTTGAACCATATCTCAATGTTTTCCACCCTGCCTGATTTTTTCCAGGTTTCAAAAGTTTTGCGCATGTCACCCATACTTTTCTCTGCAGTATGATCAAAAAGCGATTTGCCAAGAAGATCTTCTTTTGAATAACCGAAATTTTTGACATATGCTTGGTTGCATTCCAGTATTATTCCAGCAATGTTTACAGTTCTTTGCAAAACAGGTGAGCCTTCATAGAGATTTCTATATTTTATTGGGTCAATTTTAGATTCAATTCGTTGTGATTCTACTACATATTTTTGTGTCAGGATAGAATTATTTTGTTTCCTATTACCCAGCCATACAATAATACCCCCACTTGCAGCACAAACCACTCCAAGAAAAAACACTTGACTTGAGAAAGGTTCATGCACATCTAGTCCATAGACAGCAATTAAAAGTCCAAAAATGCCAATCATCAACCCTCCAATAGGGCTAAAATTATTCATGCTCTAAAATTTCCTCCAGATTGTACAGTAAAACAGATCATTCTGGGATGTACAATGAAAGAATCCAAGATTAATTATTGATTGTAAATCGTGTATGAGAATATATTGTGAAACTAGCAGATTAACTTTTCATTGATTATAGGTTTTTCAGGACAAATCAGAGAAAAGTTCCAGTCTTTATTCTATTTCCAACAAAGAAATTATCATATCAAGTAATTCTTGAATTCTTTTCTTTATTCCCTCAAGAACCTGCTTGATATCATCTTTTGAGATCCTCGCTTCATGGATTCGTAAACTTTTAGAGAATTGATCCATGCCATGATCTACTATGAATTTGTTAAATTTATCCAAAAATTTGCTTTCGACAAGTACCTGACTTGCAGTTTCCAGTTCCCGGACTGGTTGGTGTACGGTAGACTTGCCAAACAGGTCCATCATGTCAGGAGGCAGACTAATTAGATTACCATAAAGATCGTAAAACTTCCAAGGAGTCCTCCTGTATGATGGAAGGTTTTGATATAGTTCATCTTGCGTTTTGTATCGTACCAAATATCCATTGATCTCAAGGTCAAGCCATGCATTTCCATCAGATATTCCAATCATTTTACAGGCATCCTTGCAGGTCTCCAAGATATCATGCAATGATCTTGTATCTTCCAAGAGTTCGACACTTACATTTTTGGCCATTTGTAGGATTTTCCCTTTCTCACTTGAGTTCAATACAACCAGCACTGAAAGTATCTTTGATTTTACTCTATTGAAATTCAGTATTTTTGGTTCTAATAGTTTTTAATCAACAATTCAGTGTGTCCAGTTCTCTTTTGGGATACAGAATTGATGAACCTATTTGCGTTTATCTCAATTATTCCATCCGAGAACTCTTGGAAGAGTTCAACTATTTCATCAGATTTAGAATTTGATAATAGTACCTTGACACCTTTCTTATCAAGCGCTTTAAACTTGGCATAGAGTCTTTCTTGGTCACTAAAATCAAAGTCACTGTCAGTATAGCTTGTAAAGCTAGCTGTGGAGCTAACTGGCTGATACGGAGGATCCAAGTAAACAAAATCTCCATGCCCTACCCCTTTTAGTGCATCTTCAAAATCCTGGCATTTGATTGAAATGTCCTTTGATTGCAATATCCTACTTACTTCAAAGAGATTTTCCTTGTTTACAATGTTCGGGTTCACATATCTTCCAACAGGAACATTGAATTTTCCTTTGCTGTTTACACGGTATAATCCGTTAAAGCATGTCTTATTGAGAAATATCAGTCTTGAAACTTTATCAATTTCATTTTTAGGATTAGTTTCTCGTATTTTATAATAGTAGGCACTCTGGTTTTTGGAATAGTTTTCAGCATGGTGTTCTAGTGATGAAACAAGTTCCTTTACCCTATCTCTAATTGTAACATATGATAAAACCAGATCAGAATTAAGATCAGAGATGAGCCATTTTGCTTTTCTTTCTTTAGATACAAGTGAGAAAAATACTGCACCTCCACCTAGAAACGGTTCAAAATATCTTTCAAATTTGCTAGGAATGTGGTTTGTAATGACAGGTAAGAGCTGCCTTTTGCCTCCAGCCCATTTTACAAATGGTTTTGGTGCAGCTGAAATTAATTGATATTCTTGTTTCAACATAGATTAATTTCAAAATCTTATTTTGTGTAATAGGGTTACAAAAGATCACACCTTGTGTAACTTTTTTTAATCTAAAATGAAGCTCAAGTTAGCTTGAGGGTCAATTCAATAATAAAAGTAAAAGAGAAGGGAGTTTAGTCCCACTTAGACCAAGCTGCCATCCATCTGTATGTCCATGTTGTAAGTTTGGTTCCCAATGCAGTCATTGTTACTGTCAAAACTGCACTAGCACCTGCACCTAGCGCGACGGGACTATCATAGAACTTTCCTACTTGGGGTTCTATTGGAGTCATGTATGGAGGCAATGTGGTTCTTGGGTATTTGAAAGCAGTCTCAAGAGGATCATCTATTGTGATTAGATTGATCATGTTGAACAACGACATTGACATACCACAGAGTACACCGCCTATCAGGATCAAAGAGTGTTTGTTTCTCTTTGTTGCCCAATATGCCAAGTCCATCAATATTGCTGATGGAATCCACATTGGCACAACGATGAAGCTGTATGGATATCCTAAGGAGAACCACGCACCTTTTG
>JBOGQV010000272.1:0-6708 GCA_050749145.1 Nitrosotalea sp.
CTTAAGATTAATATAATCTGATTTGTGGTTGAAAGAAGAAACTGATGTTAGCAATCTTTGATGTTGAAGGTGTATTACTTGATGCAGAATTTCTCCCGATACTTGCTGAAAAAATTAACAAACAAGATGAAATCTGGGCTATTACTAGACAAGGAATTGAAGGGAAAATAAATTGGGAAAATGGATTAAAAAAAAGAATTGATCTCCTCCGTGGAATAGATTACCAAACATGCAAAGAAGTCTCTGATTCCTTACAAATAATGACTGGTGCAAAAGAGGCCTGCAGAACATTAAAAGCTGCAGGATGGAAAATCATGGCTGTATCTGGAGGATTTACTATAATGACTGACAGATTAAAAGAAGAACTAGAACTTGACTATGTTTTCTCAAATGAATTATTATTCAAGGATGGCAAACTAGATGGTGTAACAATAGAGGTTGACTCTGACAAGGCCAAGTCTGCAATTATAAAAATAAATGAATGGAATGAGAAAAAAGAGAATATTGTAGTGGTTGTGGATGGTGCAAATGATATCAAGTTGTTTAATATTTGCGGTTTGGGAGTAGCATTTCGGGCTCAGGATATGGTAAAGGAGCTAGCAACTGTAACACTGGAAGAAAAAGATCTTTCCAAGCTTATTGGATTGATTAACAAACATTATGGTCTAGAGATACCGTTGCAGACAATTGCCTAGCGGATATCATTTTAAGCAATAAAAAATTACACCTGAACATGTCATTGCAAATAATCCCCATAAAGATTTCAAAGGATGTAGAGTATGGGGATGACCTAGTTGAAATTTTGCTCAAGACAAAGGCTGGTCGTGGATTAAAAGAAGGTGACATTCTGGTATTTACGCAAAAGGTAATCTCAAAACAAGAAGGCAAAAAGATTGACCTGTCAAAAGTGCATCCTACGCTTCTTGCAACGGGGGTTGCCAGTGCATACAAAAAGGATCCAAGGATTGTTCAACTAATTCTTGATGAAACAAAAAGAATCATTCGAATGAAAAATGGAATAATAATATCACAAACACGCCACGGCCTTGTTTGTGCAAATGCTGGGATAGATGAAAGCAATATGGAAAAAGGATTTGCAACACTTCTTCCAAAAGATGCTGATGACTCTGCACAGAAACTAAAAAAGCGAATAAAAACCAAGACTGGAAAAAATGTTGCAGTGATAATCTCTGATACATTTGGCAGACCGTTCCGAGAAGGTCAAACCGATGTTGCAATAGGCGTGTCTGGAATATCTTCCATTATTGATTATGAGGGGAAACAAGATGGATTCAAACGAGTTCTTAGGGTTACGGCAATTGCAGTTGCTGATGAAATATGTTCTGCAAGTGAATTAGTTAGGGGAAAAACACTTCATACACCAATTGCAATTGTAAGAAACTACAAGTTTGATAAAAAAAATGGACGACTTGAAGATCTATTACGAGTCAAATCTCTTGATCTATTCAGGTAAACGAAAATTTCAGAAACAAAGATTATATGCATTGATTGATGGATTCGATAAACATTGGCCGGATTAAAAATTGAATTGCACTGCCATAATGAATTTTCAAACTTTCAGCTTGGACCCAAAGAGACACCGTATGATTGTGGAGTCACTGTAAGTGAACAACTTGACAAAGCATATGAAATGGGTCTTGATGCATTTTTCATTACAAATCATAACACCTTGAATGGATACAGCTCCCTTTTGGAGTATCGTGAGAACCATGAAAAATACAAAAAGATCAAGGTGTACCCTGGAGAAGAAGTGACCACTGATCAAGGGATACATGTTCTTGCATTTGGTCTCAATCAGACCATAAAAGCAGGAGGCACTTTTGAAGAAACACTTGATGACATCAAGTCCCAGGGGGCAATCTCTTGTGCACCTCATCCTTTTGGCCTGAGTAATGGGTTGAGGGAAAGAGCTTCATTATGTGACTTGATTGAGGTTTTTAACAGCAATAACGTGGACAGATATTCTAATCTTCGAGCATATCATTTTGCAAAAACAAATAATCTCATAGAAGTGGCTGGAAGTGATTCACATGTGGCATCAACCCTTGGAAGATGTGTAAATTTAGTTGATTCTGAAAACAACCTCGATGATGTACTTTATGCACTACGACGTGGAAAAGTTACAATCGGTGAGACTGGATATATCACAGGACAGGAAATGATATCTCATGCATTGTATAAAATTGAAAACTCTAAAGAAGACATCATTATCTACTTTCAAGAATATCATCCTCATCTAACAGGACTGTGCAGATTTTTGATAAATGCCTTTGAATCAAATCCAAATAGTATCGTGTGGACGACTGCATACAAAGTTGCAGTACGCTTGATTACAAAACTTTCAAACAAGATAAACTTCAAAGATCAGGATCACACCGTTTTGTATGAAAGAAACCTCAGAGCAATACTTCCGATGATTCTCAAATGATGGTATCCAGTTTGTACCTATGAATAGATTTTAATATTGCGTGAGCACTTTTTTGCTTACAGGTGGCCGATATTTCAGAATCAACTCCAACAAAAACAATTGATGTACGAGGCATGTTCTGCCCTGAGCCTGTCTTTAGAACAAAGATAGAGATGGAAAGAATGGCCGTAGGAAATATTCTAAAAATAACTGCAGATGATCCCGCATCTGAAGAAGATATATCAAGATGGGTAAATAGAATGGGCCACCAGTTAATTGGTATTAAAAAAACAGACAAGGACCTAGAGTTTACCATTAAAAAGGTGAAGTAACTCTTTGGCTGAAACACTAGAAGATGCCGCTGGCATGCCAATAAAAATTGGTGGTACACCAATTGTACAACTGGAATCTCTTTCAAAAAATCAAACAGAATTTTATGCTAAATTAGAATTTTTCAATCCATTTGGTTCTGTAAAAGACAGGGCTGCTTACTGGATGGTAAAGATGGCAGAAGAGGCAGGTCTGATAAAACGAGGACACACCATAATCATAGAGCCAACATCGGGAAACACTGGAATTGCACTTGCAGGGATTGCAAAGATTCTTGGATATAAAGTCGAAATCGTAATTCCTGAAAAAGCAAGTGATGAAACAAAGAAAATAATTGAATCACTTGGTGCTACGTTGTACCAAACAACTGATGACTTGTGCCCTAAAGTTGGTGCGGGAACTGATCAAAGTATAGCCCTTGCACGCTCTATTGCGTCTGCAAGACCTGACAAGTACTATTCTCCTAACCAGTATGCAAACGAGGCAAATTTCATGGGCCATTACAAAGGAACAGGTCCTGAGATCTGGGAGCAGACACAAGGAAAGATAACTCACTTTTTTACTGGTGTGGGAACGGGGGGAACCATAACTGGAATAGGTGCATATCTAAAAGAAAAGAATCCTAGTATCAAGATTATTGCAGTGCAACCACAACAGAATCATCTGATTCAAGGTCTGAGAAACTTTGAAGAATCTGCCAAGCCTGATTTATTTATCAAGCGTGAAAAAGTAGTTGATGACTGGATAACCATTACAAATGATGAGGCATTTGCTTCTGTTAAAGAAATATTGCAAAAAGAAAAGATGCTAGTCAGTCCATCGTCTGCTACTGTCTACACTGCAATGAAAAAATACAATATTGCAAATGGATATGCTGTTGGAATATTTGCAGATGATGGAAGAAAATTCAAGAGTCTCTATGCTCAACAGAAAATATTTACTGAAGAAGAATACGAATCTGCACTAAAAAACTCCAAATACATCTCAAAAGTGCAGTCTGTCTGATTGTTACTTGCGTTCTGACAAATACTTGTCTACATCAATTGCAGCCATGCAACCAAATGCTGCTGCTGTAATTGCTTGTCTGTATCTGTGGTCGTGCACATCTCCTGCGGCAAACACTCCGTCCACATTTGTCTGTGTGTGGTTTTTCAATGCAATGTACCCTTGAGCATCAAACTCAATCTGACCTTGGAACAGTTTTGTATTTGGCTCATGTCCTATTGCTACAAAGAGACCTCCAACTTCTAATGTATCCATCTTGTTTGTAGTTACATCTTTTACTGTTATCTGGTTGACTTTCTGACTACCCTTTATCTCTTCAATTATAGTATTCCAGTGAAACTGGATCTTTTTATTTTCAAAAGCTCTATCTTGCATTACTTTGCTTGCACGAAGTGTATCCTTTCTATGTATCACATGAACCTTGTTTGCAAATTTAGTGAGAAATATTGCTTCTTCCATGGCAGAATCGCCTCCACCTGCAACGACAATTTCCTGATTCTTGAAAAATGGTCCATCACATGTAGCACAATATGAAACACCACGTGCGCTAAACTCCTGTTCTCCCTTTGCACCAATTTTTCTTGGAGTGGCACCTGTTGCGATGATTACTGCATCTGCCTCATATTCTTCAGAATATGTCAATACCTTAAACGGTCTGTGTTTGAAATCAACATTTACTACTTCATCGTCAATGATTGTGGTGCCCATCCTTTCTGCTTGCTGTCTCATCGTTGTCATCAATTCTGGACCCATGATGCCGTTTGCAAAACCCGGAAAATTCTCAACTTCGGTTGTAAGCATAAGCTGGCCTCCTGGAAGAATGCCTGATATGATGAGAGTTTCACGCTTTGCACGTGATGTGTAAATTGAGGCAGTGTATCCTGCAGGACCTGCACCGATAATTATTATATCAAACTTTTTTTTCGCTTCTGGTTTCTTGTTTTCTGATCTTATCTCAGCTTGCACAAGTCAAACTCGTTCAAGTTCATATTTAAATTATTCATGCTTTTTGATCGATTCAATAATTCTTTGGTGATGTTCACATAGTTTTCCTAGATTGATTTGTGCATGGATCAGATCTTCTTGCCAATGCGCGTTATACAAAATACAGTCCTTTGAATCACAAAATGGCTCTGCTGTAAGGTGGTAAAAAATTGCCTGCAATGCGTACCCCTGTATTACTTTGTCTAGATTATTGTCATGGTATTCTAGAAATTTTCCTTTGAATTGGCCTTTTAATGCATCAAGGTTCAGACCTTGAGCGATGCTTTGTTGCATGATGATATAATATTCACGTGGTTTTGCAGGTGCCTCTATTATTCCTATAGTTGAGATTACGGCAGGATTGGCACAAATCACTGCTCTTCCATGATATCTGTAATCTTCATAATCGTATGTACAGCCAAGTCTTGTGGTAAAAGCAAGATGAAACGTATCATCTGTCAACTCTTCTTCTGGAATTGTTTCTTTTATGATATTTTGAATCTCAAAACCATCATACAGTATGATGTTGCCTGATTCCAAATTGTTTTCAAATGACTTTATCTCAAAATCAATTTCTTCTTCTGTTGGTGTATGTGCTTCAAAGGGAATGTATAGATTGAAAACCCTTGATGATGCAATCTTGTATGCTATACTTCTATCGGATTTGAAATAGGAAAAGAAATTTTTTCTTACCTGTACTGGTACATCTAATGTCTTTTCTAGAAATTTTGCCAGATTGTTTATCTTGATTTCCGGAACCGATGGTTCATCATATAGGAAAATTCTAGATATTTTCATCAAGTACTTTTGAAAGTGAATTGATTTATCTTCTTAGTTCTTTTAGCTTTGCCGCTGTAACTTCTGCTGCCTTTTTGCCTGATAGCAACATGGAACCATAAGTTGGACCCATTCTTGCTAGGCCAAAAGTCTCAGTTACAGACATGCCGGAAATGACAAGTCCTGGATAGATTTCACCTGTCTTGTAAACTACTCTGTTTTCTCCATCATCTATCCACATTGGATCCATTCCTTTCCACTCTACAAGTTTTCTGTCTACCAGTCTTTTTACTGCAACAGAATCATGACCTGATGCATCAATTACCATCTTGGCTTCTAGTGCAATAGGATCTACACATGTTATGTTTCTTGGAAGTGCAGAAACTGGCATCCAATTTACAACAACTCCTGCTACACGACCATGCTTCAAAACTAGATCATCAAACTTTGTCAGTTGTAGAAACTTTACTCCGGCATCACATGCTGCTGCAATCAATTTGGATACTGCATGTGGACCTGGTGTCAAAAAGAGACCTTCTGAAATTTGCTTGTATGGAATTCCTAGTTCGTCCCATATCTTTTGAGCTGGAGCCCTCACTGTTACAGGATTCATCATGTATCCTCCAAGCCAGTAGCCTCCACCTAGGTAGTTGTTCTGCTCAATTACGAGGACTTTGAAACCCAGTAATGACAATTCTCTGCTTGCAGTAAGGCCTGCAGGGCCTGCGCCGATAATTATTACATCAGAATCTGATCTGTCGATTAATACCTCATGAAACTCATTTGCGATTGCTCGTGTGATCTCTACTTCTCTTAAATCTGCAAAAATCTTTGGTGCTTCGTCACTTAGTGTTGCTTTCTGCATAAAAAATTAAACTCTATTTTGCACATTAATAGTTTGCTCAGTTTGCAAACGTCTGTTCAAAAGCCTCGATACATTCTCTTATGTGCATCTTCTTTGATGGGCTCTTGAATGCATATGCAGAAATGATATCTATTTTTGCAAAGTCTTTACTTACCATTGTTTTCTTTGCGGCCCTTATGGAATCAACTATGACGTTGCAACCGTTTGTACTGTCATTTGTTCTAAGGGACAAGTCAAGTTCAATTGGAGAATCAAGAAAACCTTTTGCCTCCATCCAATAGTAGCTTACCCTGGAATCTCCAAGCTGTTCTGCATATTC
>JBOGQV010000273.1:0-1606 GCA_050749145.1 Nitrosotalea sp.
TTTGAAGAATTACTTAGAACCAATGAAGACCAAGTCAAGAGCTTCCTCTCGGAGAAAATGTAATGCCAACATCACAATACGCATCATCATTTGGCAGACTTCAGGCAATCTCACTTAATCTTTTATCCCAAGAAGAAATGCAAAATCTGATGAAGGCAAAAGATGAGGCCGAAATAGTAAAGATGCTTGGATCTACCTGGTATAAATCAGAAATTGAAAAGGCAGCATCAGTTTTCAAGGAATCAGAACTATTGGAAGTTGCACTCAACAGACATCTTGTGTATATCAACAAGACTGCATTAGAAGCAACTCCGTTTAATGGCAAATCTGCAATTAGAGCATATCTTTCAAAATGGGATATTTACAATATCGAGCTTATTCTTTCTGCAAAGAGTATGGGAAGACCAATTTCAGAGACAGAATCATTTCTTGTCTCAAGCAGAAATGTTCCTGCAGGAATTTCTGCTGGAAACATTACACATGATGAAATGAAGATAATCTTGTCCCAGACAGGAGTTGATGGTGTTGTAAATCAACTGGTAAAATACAATTATGGAACAGTTTTGATGCATCACCTTGAAACATATCAGAAGACTGGCGATCTTGGCCCTATGATGTCTGCACTTCAAAATTTCTATTATCAGAATTTGCTAGAGTCACTCAAGTTCTTCCAAGGCGATGAAGGATTGATTCGAGATTTCATAAGAGCGGAGATAGACAAGAAAAATGTCCTTAGTCTTCTCAAGGCCAAGGAATCTAATCTTGACAAGGATATACTGAGCAAACACCTAATCGAGGGCGGAAAAATGACCATAAACGAATTGTTGGATGTTTACAATGCAAAAGATGTTTCAGAAATTGTTGGCAGAATAGAAAATAGATTCATGTTGGTCAATGCATTGGCCCAGTACAAAAAATCAAACAGTCTGATTGACTTTGAGGTTGCTTTGGATAAATTCATAAATTCCGAATATGTCAAAAAATTGAAAAATATTGCACTCTCAATTGGTACTATATTCTACTTTATCATTAACACAGAGCATGAGCGTGAAAATATCAAAAGAATTGCATATGGTAAACGCTATAACCTCTCTACAGATTACATCAATTCGTTATTACTGGTAGAATAAACATGTCACAACAAAAATCCAATACAACCACTGGAAAAATAGCAGTAGTAGGAGAGCGTGAGCTTGCTATAGGATATAACCTTCTAGGAATAGAAGACACTTTCATTACAACTGGTGATGATGCAAGTAAAACAATCCAAGATCTCTTTTCATCAGGTACCTATAGTCTCATAATCATAAGTGACGCCGTTAGAACTAGTCTTCCAGCTATATTTAGAAAGAAGATCGAGGCATCAATTGAGCCTCTAGTGATATTTATGCCCGCTTTAGAAGGTAATATTCAAGAAGAATCTATATCTGTTCTAGCAAAGAGAGTGTTAGGAATAAGTATCCCCTCGAGTTGATGATGATAAATGGCTGAAGGAATAATCTCAAGAGTTTCAGGTCCTGTAGTGATCGCAAGTGGCCTCGAAGGCGCACAAATGTTCGATGTAGTCCGTATTGGTGATATGGGACTAGTAGGAGAAATAATTCGT
>JBOGQV010000274.1:0-8724 GCA_050749145.1 Nitrosotalea sp.
ATATGCTGGAACTATGATTGTTACACGAGGAAATGCAGTGAGTTCTGGAATTGACATCTCACGACGCTTGCTGTATAGTGCAAGAGGGATGAACAAGAGCGTGCTCCAAAACATCATGGTCAGACCCCATAGTAAAATTGCCTTTGATATTGAATTTTGGACGTGATACGTGTCAAAGCCGACAGTTGCTCCAAGGACAATGGGTGATGCCAGAAGGAAAATGAAAAAAGGCGAAGGAAACTTTCCTGTATTCCTTGATCTCAGATCATGATTTCCTTGCAAGGTTACCATTTGGTAAATCACAACTGCCGCGCCAAGGCCTATTGCAATCATGCTGATAACAGAGAACACCAAAAATGCCATCAATATCAAAAGAGAAAAAATTGCTCCGCTTATCACTAGTACGATAGGATCGAATCTTTTTTGATGCGACACGCATGATGTAAAACCCTGATGTTAATTGGTGTTTTGTGCAGTCTTGGTATGTGATAAAATGTTTGCATATGCAGAGACCTAATTACATAAGTAATGGAAAGTGCGAAATTCTGGTACGCTTGATGAAAATAATTCTTGTCTTGATTTTTCTAGTATCTCTGGGTGTAGTACACCAAGTGCATGCCATACCATCTTGTAACTGTGTAGTATTCAGGATGGATGACCTTCAGGACTATTGGCTAAATGATGTCCAAGTGGGTACAATAAACGAGTTTGAGCACAAAAATGCAAGCCTGACAGTTGGAATAATTGGAAATTATTTTGGCCAAGATGACAAAGTTGTGGGATCTATTTCGAGCGCACTAACACATAACTTGCCAAAATTCGTAATTGCAAATCATGGGTGGAATCATGAGCACTTTAACACTTTTTCACGCGATGAACAGTCTGCCCTGATTCACAATACTAATCAAAAAATTTCAAGCATACTTGGAATATTGCCAAATATTTTCATTGCACCGTACAACGCAATTAACAATGATACCATCATTTCCTTGCTTGACAATAACATGGTATACCTAAGTACTAATGAGACCCAAGACAGGCCGCCTTATGCCCTGTCTGGTGCGGCATTTTTTAGATTTCCTGCAACTGCGGAGATTGGGGACCTGAACCGGGAAAATACTGCCTGGGTGAGCGTAAATCATGACCAGACATATGCTGCGGTTCTTCGAAGTTTGGTCAAGTATGGGTTTGCTGTAATCTTGTTGCACCCGCAAGACTATGCCAACAAAAAATCTGGTTTTGTGTATGATAATGCCATAAACCAAACACAAATTCATGAGCTTGATCTGCTGATTGATAAAATACGAAATGATGGGTATGCCATAGTAACAATGGATGACATTTCTAAAAATGCAATATATGATACAAAATATCCGAAATGGCTTGACAGAAATCTAGAGCTGTACTTTAAGGGAAATGTTACTGATGATGACATGACAAACTCTATAGAATATTTGAAAAGCAAAAAAATAATCTCAACTAGTTTTGCTAGCGGAAAATATCCCTTGCACCAAAATATAGTAACTACATACTTTTGGGTAGGTGAGCCTGCTGATACGGATAATTCATACAATGATAATTTATCTAGTGCCTGGGATGATGACTGGACAAGTCACTATGGCGGTGTAGATGATCCTGGGAATCGGAATGGGTATCTTCCATCCCAGTTTACTCCAAAAGAAAATCCGTTTTACTTTGCATTGCCGTACAATGATTTTTACGATAATGGTACCCGCAAGGCAGACTCGTATGGTACAGTATACTGGGCTTCTCAAAAACCATGGAATGATTCTGAATCAATGCTAAAAAACAAATGGATTGAAATCACAAAGGGAAACAAGACTGCATATGCCCAATGGGAAGATGCAGGTCCGTTTGTGTATGATGATTCTGGATATGTATTTGGAAGTTCTTCACCTGAAAATACTCTGAACCATGGTGCTGGACTAGATGTGTCCCCTGCAGTAAAAGATTACATCAATTTACAGCATGGGAAAAATGTTGTAGACTGGAGGTTTGTTGATCCTAGTGATGTTCCAGACGGGCCATGGAAATATACCATTACAACATCGCAAGTGTTTCATCCACAGCATTAGGTTTTCAAGATATTATATCGCGGGATTTACTACCTGTCCTACGAACAGTATTGTGCCTGTTTGATCGTCATAAATCATGAATACGAATGGATGGTCTGCCCTGAACACATCCTTTGCAAGTAACATGGATGTTGCCTGAGCCACTCCTGCAGTTGCAGCAGCTGCCTCTGTTCCTTTTTCATCTACCTTGACAAAGGCTTGATGAACTGCAGTGCTAATTGAAAGATCCTTGTTTCCTGTAATTCCTGTAAAGTCTGCATCAATGGGAGAAAATGCAGAAGGCATTCCCATTGATGACAGGTAATCATTTAGTGTATACTTGGTGTCAAGTGTAAATTTTGGTATATACACTGTGACTGATTCTGTTGCCATATTGTTGTTTAACTGATGTAGTTTTTCTACCGAAAGCGAACTTACCAGTGCACCAAGGTCATTATTTTTTGGTAGTAATACAATCATGGAAATGTGTCCACCTTGGTATAGCATCTTAAGTGTCTGCATGTTGCTGTCTTCAAAATATTGGTATCTTGTGGTCTCTGTCATCATTGGAACTTTTACAATATTGCCTTGAGATGTTGTAAAGTTCTGGTCACTTGTATCATATGCTGTAAATTGATTTGTCCAATTTCCTTTAAAGTAGATTGCATTTGTAAGGACAACTCGTGTATCTTGATTTATGGATCCTTCTGGAAGCAGATCAACTATCTTTTGGTTTGTCTTATTTTCAACCCATGTGTTTATTATTTTTCTTGAATTTTCCGAGTATCCCTTTAGATCAAGGTTTGTCGCATTTGCTGTATAGTATTGTTTGAGGGTATCGGTATAGCTCTGCAATATTGGGTAGTCATTTTGAATCCATAACGCGTTTGCTACATCAAGTTTGTACTGTTGGCTTGGATTATTGAGCTCTGAATTGACTTGACTTGCATAGTTTTTGCGTACAGTATCATCCTGTATGAAATGAAATACTGATTCCATCTCATCTGCAGTAGTACTGCGAGCACCCTCGTATATCATTGAAAATGCGCTTGATATGCTATATGGTGAGAAGAAAAGATTTCCATTGTCTTGCTGTGAAACTTTTGATAAAAATGCAAAGGCAAACATGTTGTTTGCATCAGACGGGTCTTGTACAACTAGTGTATTCTGATGCGTACTGATTGTTCCCCAACCGCGTTCGACAAGTGTTTGTGCCGTCTGTGATCCTACGCATGCTGGATGTCCGTTCTCTGTCTTGATTACAAGTGTAAAATTCTGAGGACAAACTATCTTGTCTATTGATGTACCTGACTTGAACTGGACAAGTGGTGAGCTTACAAGTTTAAACGGTGTTCCGATATCTGCAAGAGCGCCATTTTGTACTGCTCCAGATGTTGCCAAAATTATAATCATCAATGCTGGAAAATACAGGGACTTCATGCATGATTGATGATTACATTCTTTAAAAAACTAGTGTAGCTTTTCTCTGGTTTTTTATGTGATCTAGTTTTGGTTTAATGACTTTATGTCAATTACAAATCTGTACCTGACATCGCTTGCAAGTATTCGCTTGTATGCTTCGTTTACCTTTTGAATTGGAATGAGTTCAATCTCGCTTGCAATATTGTTCTTGCCACAAAAGTCGAGCATTTCTTGTGTCTCTTTTATTCCTCCAATTAATGAGCCTGCAAGACTTCGCCTGCCTGCCACAAGAGGGAACGAGCCAACCGGTGTTTGTTTTTCTGGTATTCCTACTACTACCATTGTACCATCTAGTGTGAGAAGTTCGAGGTATTGGTTCCAGTCTATGTCTGCAGAGACTGTATTGATTATGAGATCAAAATGCCCCTTTAGTTTTTCAAATGTTGCGGGGTCTGATGTGGCGTAGAAATGATCCGCGCCAAGCTTTTTTCCATCTTCTTGTTTTTTGAGTGAATGACTGAGAACTGTAACTTCGGCACCTAATGCGTGTGCAATTTTTACTCCCATGTGGCCGATTCCTCCTAGGCCTATGATTGCAACTTTTTTTCCAGGTCCTGCCTTCCAGTGCATCAATGGAGAGTATAGTGTAATGCCAGCACACAGTAAAGGTGCTGCACTGTCAAGTGGAATTAATTCTGGAATCCTTAGAACATAATTTTCATCTACTACGATTTTGTTTGAATATCCGCCCTGTGTTATGGAACCATCTTTTTCAGTCCCGTTGTATGTTGTAACCATTCCGTTTGTGCAATACTGTTCCAAGTTTTTGTTGCATGCATCACACTTGCGACACGAATCTACAAAACATCCTACACCGACTCTGTCACCTGTCTTGTATTTTGTTACCTTGGGTCCTGTCTTTGATACAATTCCTGTGATCTCATGTCCTGGAACCATTGGAAATATCGAGCCTTCCCACTCGTCACCAACTTGGTGAATGTCAGTATGGCAGATTCCACAGTATTCGATGTCTATTACAATGTCGTGGTCTCCTGGCTCCCGTCTTTCAAATGAAAATGGGCCAAGAGGTGACTTTGCTTGCTGTGCTGCATATCCTTGTACTTTCATGTTTCTATCTATGTACAATGAAGGCTTGATTCTATTTAATCATCCCTTAATGGATCGTGTTAAAATGCGTCTATTGGATATCTGATACCATTTCCAGTATTTACGACTCAAAAAACCTGTAGGAAAAGTGCCATTGCATAACCCTATGATTAAAACCTAATTCATGTGAATTGTGAGAAATATGTGACGTGTTTTAATTGATGCTAAATACATCTTACCTAGAAATTTTTCCTATTTGAAATTGAAAAGATGTATGAAGAACTGGATTATGCTATTCCAAATGTCATTATTTGCAGCCTGTGATTTTTCACCGTCTGAAATTACATAAACAATTCCAGGACTGTCATTTCCTGCGTATATTGTGCCTGTTGAAGAGTCTACTGCAATGCCGTACACATGTGTGCCTGCCGGGATGGTCTCAGATACGGTATTTGTCTTGCCGTCAATTACTGATACGGTGCCATCACCAGAGTTTGCAACATAGGTCTTGCCAGATTTTGAATCTACAGACACTCCGTCTGGGTGTGCACCTACTGTGATGTTGGCTGTTATAGTGTTGGTCTTTCCATCGATGACAAAGACCTGCGCTGTCTTGGAACTTGTAATGTACACTTGGTTTGTTTCTTGGTTTATTGAAACTCCGGTGGGGCCAGAACCTACTGGTATGGTCTTGATGATACTATTTGTTTTTCCATCTATGATTGATACCGAGTCATTTCCAGAATTTGTTACATATGCAATGTTTGTTGATGGATTTACAGAGACTGCAGTGGGACGTGCCGCAACTGGTATTGTTGCAGTTACACTATTTGTTTTACCATCTATTATGGAAACTGATGCCGAGCCTGTGTTTGTCACATAGATTTGGTTTGTGATTTCATTGATACCAATGCCATTGGGCTGGGTCTTAACAGGTATGGTGGCAGTTACGGTATCTGTATTTCCATCAATTACTGATACGGTTGGTGAACTAAACTTTGAAACATAAATAAAATTAGTTGCCTGGTTTACTGCAACGCCTGTAGGACTTTCGCCAACTATGATATTTTTGATTATAGTGTTTGTTTTTCCGTCAATTACTGATACTGAATCATTTCCAGAGTTTGTCACATAGATTTTGCCTGTTGCAGAATTTACTGATACGGCCCATGGACTTGCACCTACCTTTACCTGTGATATCTCAAATGAAAATGCGGGCAGGATGCAGACAGATATCATGGATATTATCAAAATACTTGCTATCTTGGATTGCATAATTTATTTTGGAAAATGTGATATAAAATAGATTGGGATCAAATTGGATATCTGGGTTTTTCTAGACTGATCTTGGAATGAACTTTCTGTAAATTGTAATGCTTCCTACTATTGCAACAATTATTACAATTGGAGATAATATGCCAAACTCTGGAACAGTAATTGCCTGTATTGCATTTGTACTCAGTGTGATGATATCATCTGGGTTTATCCCAATTGAGGAAATGCATTCTTTTGACTTGTTGTAAAGGTTCCATGTTTGCTGATCTTGTATCATGACATCGTGCTGTTCTGATATTGTCGCATTTGGATGGGCTCTTGTATAGTCTGTCAGCCTTTCGTTTAACTTGTGAACTGTATCGATGTAGATGTTGCTCTCAAGGCCTTTTGCAAAAGGATTGCACACATAATTGCCAGACTTGTCAAATTCAGCATATGCCTGTGTCTTGTCTGTGCCTAGAATAGAAAATGATGATACTATGACGAGCAAAATCAGCACTCTAAGAGATGTCTTATTTTTCAATTCATGTTTGTACTATATCATAAGTTAAAAGAGTGACGTACATTTTCATTATTTTTTTTGGGGTGTGACTTTCGTCAAAAACATACTCTTTTATCGCATCGGACACGGCTAGAGGCAGGAAATGGATTCTAAAAGTGTGCTTGCAGTGTTCTTTTTTGCCGCAGTCCTATCACTTGCAGGCGTTATACTGTATTACTCTGAATATGCATTTTATGGTCTAGATCAAGCCGCGGTGGACAAGAAAAATTACTTTGAAAAGACAGTTTCACAAAATATGGGCTATGCCTTGAACAAAACAAGAGACATCCTGGAAACTACTTCTCATATTTCTGATGTGTATAATGTCCCAAATGTAGCCTCTGTAGATCCTAAATTACATGGAATTCCAAAAGAGATGGACACTCCAAAACGAGTAATTGCAGATCAAGTGTTATCAGAAGACACTTCACTTGAAACAGTATTCTTCTTTTTACCAAATGGGGATTCTTATGTCATAGAGCCGTACAGCCAACAACTCCAGGTGGCATCTTCGAACTTTGCATTTCGAGACTTTTACAAGGGTGCTGTTGAAACGCACAAGCCCTATCTTAGTGGAGCATTCAAGTCGCAAGCAACAGGTCATGATATTGCAGTAATTGCAGTTCCGATTTATTCTGGTAACGGCACTCTGACTGGAGTATGGGGAGGGGCAATGAATCTTGCAGAGATCCAGTCTGATCTTAACGTAGTGGATGTGGGAAAAAATGGAGTGGTTTCCATTGTTGATGCGCAAGGATATGTGGTTGCCCAGTCTGGCTCGTACAAGATACAAAACACTCAGTTAAGCAATCTTGATGCGTATACAAATGCAATATCTGGAAAATCAGGCACTATCACTGAAGACATTAACGGCACCAAGATGCTAGTTTCTTACAATCCTGTCCCAACTTTTTCTGGAACCTGGGTTATGTTGACAATCATACCATATGACACATCATACGAGTTGTCAACAACCATGAAAAGTTTTGAAATCACGTTACTGCCATTGCTTGCTATAATCTCAATCATATTTGTCATAATATACCAAAGACAAGACTAGTCTCTAAAAACTTGGATGATATTTTATCGTACCACACGTTGGAATCTATAACTTTCAATGATTTACTATATTGTTTACTTGAACCACTGTTCTAGGTTTTGACTTTTTTTCTCTAGTGCCTTTCTTAGCCTGTTAAGTGATGTATCCACACGGTCAAGTGAGAAACTTCGCTCCTTTGTAAGATAGTTGACAATTCCGGTATAATCCACGTCTCCAAATCTTATCTCAGGTACATCTACCACCTGAGGTTTTAGGAAAATGTCACGTATCTGCTGATAGTCTATCTCGGATAACTTGTCCTGTATCTGGGACACGTCCTCTAGTCTTCCATGATCTTTAATCATCTTTAATGCAGTCTTGGGACCTATTCTCTCAAAACCATCTGGGTTAAAGTCAGTCCCTATGAGTATGCCAATGTCTACAAGCTGCTCTCGTGTAACACCAAGTTCTGTGAGTGTCTTGTCCAACTGGATTATTTCAGGTTCAATTTCAATTGTGGTATTTCTATTTGGAAGTTTTCTTTTCCCACTGTTTGTAAAGTTTCTAACAAGCCTTTTTGTACCAAACAACATCGAGTCAAAGTCCTGGCTTGCAGATGCATATGCTTTTCCTGTAGTTGTAAGGTGTGCAGCAGTTGCCTCTCCCTCTGATGGAGCCTGGATTGATGGTATTCCAAACAATCCCAAGAATTTTTTTGATTCTTCCACCATGTCATCTCGCAGAACTGATGTCTGCTGTGCAAACTTTTTTGCTTCTGCATAGTTGCCTTCGCTTATTGCTTTTTCATATTTTATAGTGGCATCTTTTTTAACTTGCTTTCTTCTTTGAATCTCTGCAGACTTTAATGATGGTGGTCTACCGTCAAAGACATAGACTGGCTTTATTCCAAGGGACAAGAAATTGATGTTTCTATAAAACAGTCCACTGATGTGACTTGTTATCTTTCCGTTATAGTCTGTTAGTGGAAGTCCATCAGGTCCACGTATGATTGACAAAAATTGGTATATTGCATTGTATGCATCTATTGCTACTATTTTTCCTGTAAATGATTCAAGGCTTGTTCTTTCCCTGACACATAGCTGTTTTAGGTCTAGGCCCATTTGATTTTATTATTTTTCTTGTCCTCTTATTTCTTTTTCAGCGAGTTTTTCCAGCCCTTTTCTATAATTTCCTCGTAAATGTTTGAGAGCTTGGGTATTGGCTCGTTATTTATTGCAGCTGCCTTGACTTTATCTCTCTAGTAT
>JBOGQV010000275.1:0-2745 GCA_050749145.1 Nitrosotalea sp.
GCCGAGGAGATTGCTTGCTAGTGGTTGCGGAGATTTGATGGCAAAGGTTACTGCAGTGCGGGACTGGGAGCTTGCAAGGGATAACGTCGGGGAATATTTTGGAACATATGCAGCAAACCTGGCATCAATGAGTGCCAAAATTGTAATTGACAATTCAAAAGACTTTAGGAAAAATCCTGATGTTAGGATGATTGTCGAGGCTTTGATTAGTTCTGGTGTAGCCGCGTGCATTGCCGGTTCCAGCAGGCCTTGCTCTGGTGCAGAACACTTGTTCTCTCATGCTGTTGATCATCTAAAACCTGGAGTAGGACTGCATGGTGAAAAATGTGGAATTGGTGCCATACTTATTGCAAAGATGCAGGGCCAAGACTGGAAGAAAATTATTCAAATGTTGAAAAATGTTGGAGCGCCGACTACTGCAAAAGAGATTGGATTAGAGTCTGACGTTCTTGCACAGGCACTGACAATTGCGCAATCGCTACGACCTGAAAGATATACCATATTGAGCCAGAAAAAGATGAATACGAAAAAAGCAATCGAGCTTGCTGAAAGTACTGGTGTGTTATAAAATTTCTAGGCTGCCTTTTGCTCTACAGGCTTTTCCTGTTTTTGTTCAGCTGGTTTTTCTTGCTTTGGCTTGTTGAATGTGTCCACAAAGTTTACCTTTTCTAGTGCTGGAACAAACTTGAATATTTCATTTGCAATGGAACGTTTGACAATCTGGAGTCCTTCCATCATCATTGCCTCTTCTGGTATGTTTACATCAACTGCTGCCCCTTTAATTTCAAACTTTATCTTGGACTCGTCAATTGGGAATCTTCTTTTTAGCAGTCCCATTACTTTGTCTTGGTCTGTGTCAAGTGATTTGATAACATTAACATCGTAAACAATTGTCTTTCCTGCAAATCTGTGGTTGAAATCAACTTGGACTCTGCCCGATCCGATGAATCGTACAATTCCTGTTCTTTCGTCGATTTCAATTGTATCTCCAACTGTGACCTTTTCTGCATCTTCGCCAAGTTTTCTCAATGGAATCATTCTGACCTTTCCTGTGTCCCTCATTCCAAATCCTTTCTCTGGAGGAACTTCTATTGAGAGCTTGTCGCCTGCTTTGGTATTTGCAAGTGCATCGTCGAGGCCCTTGAGGACCCAGGATTCTCCAACAGAAATCAGTCTTGGTTGATACTTGACATTACTATCATGAATTGAACTTGATTTAGCGTCAGCTTCGCGTGTTGTCTCAAAAACTTCGTTTGAATCCTTAACCTTGGCAGTGTAATCGACCAGAATTAAAGTTCCTTTTGTGAAAGCCAACGTGATCGGTCCTTTGAATTCCTAATATTAAGTTAAAGAATTATTGGCTTGATTTGGCACCCATAAAACCATAGTACGGTAATGATTCAAACGATAGAACTGAATGGAACTGCTGAAGCAAAATGTTTTTGCAATTTTTTGTTTCCTCGTATGTCAATCCATGTCAAGGAATGGTCATCGTTTACAAGGATCTTGTTCTCTTTTACTAGCTGTGCAATTATTTTATCAAGTGAATACATAGTCATGCTACCGCCTAGCTTGCGTAATAGTTGACTTTTAGATTCAAACTCAATAGTTTTTTTGAACAACTTTTCAACTTTTTCTATGTTCAATGATATGATATGTCCTACGCTGTATTTTAGTGTGATTTTTTCTTAAAATAATCAACTAGATGAATTGTCTTTTGATTCAGATCGCTTCTGACACGGAATTATAGAGCCTTTAGTTTTTCTTCAGCAACTTTGAGTGCTTCTGGATTTGTCTTGTATCCCATCATATCAAGTGTAGATCCTATTGCAGAAATTGTTCTCATTACATGATACTTGTTTACTTCTCCCATACATCCAACTCGGAATACTTTACCTTTTAGTTCACCAAATCCACCTGCAACTAAGACTCGGAATTTTTCAGAAAGCGTTCCTCGGAATGTCTTGTCATCAAGACCTTCAAGATAGTTTAATGCAATTACAACTGTAGAACGTGCATCTTCTTTAGCAAATGGAGATAATCCTAGTGCACTTAGTCCACTGTAAAGAGCATCAGAGCAAACTCTATGTCTTTTAATTCTGTTGTCAATTCCCTCTTCTAGAATAATATCAAGTGCCTCTCTGTATGCATAAAGCAACGGAATTGCAGGAGTAAATGGTGTTTCTTTGCTGTCATCATAATACTTGAAGTATCTTGCCATGTTAAAGTAGAATGTCGGAGGAGGATTTGCAATCATATGCTTCTTTGCTTTTTGGCTTACAGCAATTGGTGATATTCCCGGAGGTGCAGCGAGTGCCTTTTGTGCGCCTGTTACACATACATCTACTCCCCACTTGTCCATATGGAATTCTTCTCCGCCAAGTATTGAAACTCCATCTACTACATAGAAAGAATCGTTTCTTGCAGTAAGATCTTTTATTTTATCAAGATACTTTACCATTGTACCGGTAGAGGTTTCATTCCAAACTACATAGAATGCTTTTACATCTTTATTGTTATCAAATGCCTCTTTTATTTGATCAAAAGTTGCATTTTGTCCAAATGGTGTTGTGAGACGTACTACATTTGCACCAGCCCACTCTAACATTGTTGAGAGTCTGCTGCTAAATTCACCGTTGACTGGAATGATTACCTTGTCACCTTTCTTTACCATGTTTACAACAGAGGCTTCTACTGCACCTGTTCCAGATGCACTAAGAGCTACTACATCACTTGTAGTATCAA
>JBOGQV010000276.1:0-12701 GCA_050749145.1 Nitrosotalea sp.
GATCTGAAATGTCGGATTCCACTAGAAATAATATGTTGTATCTGCCTTAAGTCACTTGCGGGACAAGTTCATTGCAATGACTTCGGACATTAATTTTGCGGCAACTGATGCCGTTGCACCATTGTCATACGGTGGGCACAGTTCGACAATATCCATACATCGTATGGTATTTCCTTCAAGCGCATATATCATGTCAAATAGTTCACGTGAGGTGACTCCCATCGCCTCAGGGTTGCCAACTCCTGGTGCAAATGCTGGGTCTAGTACATCCAAGTCAATGCTGACATAGATTTTGTCAAAAGTTGACATGAAATCTTTTACCATCTTTGGGCCTCTGCCCTCTCTGATGTCTTTGTCTGTTACAACATTTACCTTGTGTTCTGTCTTGAATGCAAGTTCTTCTTTTACAAATGATCTTGCGCCAACGTGAACAATATTTTCTGCACCTCGTTTTTCTATTATTCTTCTAAGATACGCTGCATGACTTAGTTTGATGTCTGCATATTCATCTCTTAAATCATAATGTGCATCAAATACGATATAGCCTGTCTCTTTTGGAAATGCCATATATGTTCCATATGTAATCAAATGTTCTCCTCCGAGAATTATCATCTGCTTGTTTCTTTCTGCAAGTTCTGTAGTTATTTTTCCAATCATGTCAAGCACCTCGGTTGCAACTACTGTGTGGTATGTGTTTCCCAGGTCTTCGATATTTACACTTTCCAAATCTACGTTAAATCTTGTTGAAAATATTTCTATATTGTTAAAGGCTTGTCGTACTGCATCTGGACCAAATCTTGTTCCAGGTCTAAAGGAATGTGTTGAATCAAATGGTATTCCATAAACTATTGCAGACACATCACCGTCTTCACTTGGACTTGTTATCAACGGGTTTCGATTCATGTATAAATCAAGAAAACTCATTTGGGTAAGGCTCATCATTTTGTGGTGGTATAATAATATTTCAAATTTTGATGATATTGTAAATTAAAAAAATTAGAATTTTTCAGAGTTGGCAAAAATTACCAATAATCCAAAAACCCTTTTTTCAGGTCTGGAATTGTAATGTATCTAACCGCAAGGAAAATCTTTGAACTAGAGTTTTTTGTCTTGAAAACAGAGCTAATTGTATATGACTTGTCTTGCGATCGGACTACACTCCATGTGTATCTGTTCATCACTTGGTCTTCTGCAATGTGTACATACAAACTGGTTTACCACGCTGCATATGGTGCAGCGTTGAAATTCCTGCATGGTTATACCACAGTTTCTACATGAATCTTTTCGCATAGTTGTAATTTCTATAACTTTGCATATAAATTATAGTGATGTGAGTCTTGACACCCAAGTGTAAACATTTGACCAATTTTTAGGTTTTTAGGCACAAGCCAAGTCCTGTTTTCTGTCAAAAATCGATCAAAATACAAAGATAGGCCTACTTCCAAAAGAACTGGTCTAATCCGGTCTGTTTTGGCTCTCCAATCAGGCTTGCAAAATCAAGGTCCATTGAAGACAAGATCTGGTCAAACGTACTTTCCATAAATTCCATGTATTTTGGAGTATCGACCTCATCAGGTCTTGCAAGCTCTACTGGTTTTACCCCGGGCTTGTTGATGATTTTCACATAATCTATGATATCTCCTTTTTTTATCTCGCGTATGGATTCTAACAGTTTGGCAGCACGGATGTGTTGTGGTATTGTCTTGACATATTCTGAAGGTGCCTTGCTTATCATTACATGAAATGCAAGTTCTGCAAGAGGAATCTGTTTTGCCTTTAATCTCTTGGCATATCCTGATATCATTTCACCAATCTTTGTCTTTGACTGGATAAACTCTTGCTCATTTTGTACATGGGACAGGATTTCCAGTATTTCATAAAAGAGACTTCGGATAAATGGCGGTGTATGAGATTTTTTCCCTGTAAGCCCCTTGACATCTACCTTACCGTCTTTTTGAACGCCAAGATAATTTTTCTTTCTTGTACTAAATACAACATAACGATATTCTTTGTCCAAGTCAAGGTCTACTCCAAATTCTGTTTTTGCCCATTCTACTACGCCTTGTACTTGTTCTTGTGATGGTGCTTTCAAAAATAACGAATCAGTATTGTGCAATAAAATATTTCCTAGCCCACCACAAAAATGATGATTTTTTGTTTCCAAGTCATACACGTATCCATTTATGTTAAATCTTTCAATTTTTTTGATAACATCAGATTGTTTTATTCTTGAGTCTTTTTGATCTTTTATTATTCTGATCCGACATACATTTGGTTTGTCTTTTCTTATTTGTAATGAATATTCGAGTCCCAACTGTTCAAACATTATGATGATGCCTGCCATCACTGTTTTGTGTATTTGATCAAGTATTGTTAATCCATTCAGGTCGGTATGGCCATCGCCATCTAGCATTCCGCCAATGAATGCTCTTTTTGCCTCAATGTTTGCATTTAGTACTGATCGTGGGACTCCTTTTTGTTCATCGTGATAACAGAAAAATCTGAAATAATCTACAAACAGTTTATGATTGTCCTTGGGAACCAATGCATATGTGGCAGAGCTTTTACGTATGTCTATGATGGATGTTTCCAATGCTAGGTATTCTTGTATGATTTTTTGCGCTTTTCGTAATATTTTTTTATCTTGATTTACAATTCGCCATGAATATTTGACATGCTTTTCATATTGATACGTATTGCATGTACCTTCTGCGATAAAAATACCAAATAACCACCCCAACTCTTGATTCAAATAACCTTTGGATTCTGCTTTGAAAGGAACTAGGTTAATTTTATCTCCAACTTTTAGCACTGATGGTTTTACGCTTTTACCATTTATGACCAGGCTGTGATCTTCAGTGCATTCTACAAACCCCTTTCTAGTGAGAATCCGGTATCCTTTTTTCTTTACTTTGTGTCTGTAAATGTATTTAATTTTTGTAAATCCTTTTTCTGTCAACACATCAATGTCACCAAATTTATCATATCTTGTACTGCTTACAGTTTTTGGCATCAATGATTCAATTGGCACCAAATCTACGACTCCATCTTTTCTACGGATTATGATTGGTGTATCTGGAAGTACACTATCACCATACAATACTTGGATTCCAACTGACTTGCATTTTTCAATTGTTTCCAAGATTGTATATCTTCCAACGGCAGTGGTGGCTTCAGCAACAGGCAAACAATATAACGGAAATATTTCAGCACCCATTACACCGTAACTTGCATTCAAAATGACCTTGAGCGCCTGGCTTACTACGGTATACAATTGTTTTTGGTCTGCAGAAAGACTAGGATTTCTGGACAAACTCTTGTAATAGTTTACACGCAAATCCCTGAGTGAACCAATCAAGGTGGCAGTAAGACCATTTTTCTTGGTACAAACCCAGTGAGTTGTACCTGGTATCATGTTTGTCTTACATTCGTCATGAATGCATCTCACTGTCTCATAGGACAAATTTCTGACCTTAATTATACTTGGGTACAAGCTTGCAAAGTCCATGACGGATACGTTAAAATGAATTCCTTCTGTTGGCTCGACCACAAGGCCACCGCGATATTTCTTGTCTTTTATTACAGCTTCAGTTGATGCGGCTCCAGATTTTAGATCAAGCTCGTCACGTCGCGGAATCAAATAGTTGTGCTTTCGGTGTTCATAATAAAACAAACTTCGAATCCATTGTGATACGCCCATTCTTGATATGTCATCAATTGGCATACGCCCAATTCTTGTGATTACAACAAGCAGGTTCATCAGTAAATCATTGTTAAAACTTGTAAGTTTTTGCGTGATTCTTGCATCGTTGAAACAATAGTTTGCAAGCTCATATAGTGAAAGATCTTCGAGTTCTCCTTCGTATTCTGTCTTTGATTCATCAATCAGTCCTTCACAGATACTGTTCAATGAAAAATCATTATACCTGTGCGAAAACGCATAGATTTGAAATGAGCGATTTGAAAATGTCCTGTACAAGTCAATGTGTACACCTCTTTTGAGTGTAGCAGAGTCACGCATCATTATCAACGGGATTTCTTTTAGCGGGACACCTAGCCTTTCTGCCCGGTTATACATGAAAGGCATGTCAAATTCATCACCGTTAAATGTCAACACAAATGGATAGTTTTCTAAAATCTTGAACGCATCTCGAAGCATGTCTGCTTCCTTGTCTTCTTCATAGAAACTTATTTTGACATCCTTTGGAAGCTCGTCAGTTCCCATGGGCATTCCTGCTCTTTTTAGTACAAAGACTGCTTTGAAGTCATCACTTGCACAAAATCCTATTGCTGTAATTTTTTTATCTGCAACTTTAGCATCAGGGATTCGTCCTGTCTCAGATTCTACCTCGATATCAAATGTGATTCTTCGTATGTTCGGCACAGGTTGGTTGAGAAGGTTTGCCCATTCGCTGATGTGGTTTTGAAATTCTTTTGTGTCAATCATACCAATGTTTGTCACTTTATCATACAACAGGCCTTTGAGTGCAAGCTGGACCTCATCTGGTATTTGGTATGAATATTCCTTGAGCTTGCCATCATTTAGCGTATAATATCTTCCAACAATTAGCAGATTATCATAAAGATAATTCTCATAATATTTTATATCAGATTCCCATGTCTCCATGATGTTTCTTATGCTCTTGTCAGTCATTGTTCCACCAATTGCAAGAGGATCTGTCACCGTAATTTTTGTCACGTCAATCAAGCGGTCTTTTATCAAGTCTTGTCGCTTGACACTTTCAAGTTTTAAAATATCAGTTCTGCTTGATAAAAATTTTAATTCTTCAGGATCTAATTTTGAGTAACAGTATGGTTTGTGTCCCGTGTTGTCATACCAAAGTTTGAGCGTTTTAGATTGTGGTTCATAAAACTTTAGCACCGCACATTTTTTTAGACCATCATATGCTGCCGACACCAGTAGTGCAGGTGGCATAGTGGTTGTTACTTCTTCTACTGCATTTGACACTTACATCATCACTTTGGTATGAGATTTGCATGCGGTTCTTCTAAAAGTACCTTTATCCAATAGTTTATTCTGTTTCGGTCCAGAACCACTACTTGTAGTCCTGCTTCTTGCAACAATTCGTAATCAGTTTCAGGATAGCTTCCAAGGCATACGATTCTTTTGATTCCTATTGTTATTGCCATCTTGCTGCATTCAAGACACGTGACAAATGTGGTATACAACACGGCATCTTTTGTACCAGATCCTACTCCCAAGATGGCACAATGCATGATGGCATTTGCTTCGGCATGGTTACACAGGCATCTATCAAGGCCCTCCCCTGAGGCAACTTTACCCTCCATTCGAAGCTGACATCTTTTACATCCTCCTTCAAAGCAATTTTTGACTCCTGGAGGAGTTCCATTATATCCTGTGGCAATCTGCCTATTGTCTCGTACAATTACTGCCCCCACCTGCCTTGTAATACAGTTAGATCGTAACTTTGCTAGCTCCGCTTGGAGCATGAAATATTCATCCCATGTAGGACGGTCAAATGACTTGCTCACATCAGAAACTGTATCACGCTTCAATATAAGATTACAAATTTTCAAAGTGAAAAGGAAAGAAAGCAGAGCTCAACTCTTTGTCCCAAACAAGCTTTTTACCCGGATATTGCCAAACATGGATTATTGAGCGGTAATTTTGTAGAACACAAGTACATCAAAAAATCAAGCATAGAGCACAGGGATTATCAAAACAACTTGGCAAAACAGGCCATGTCTGAGAATTGTTTGATTGTACTTCCAACAGGACTTGGAAAAACCACCGTTGCATTGCATGTTATTGCAGAATTTTTATCGCGTGGAAAAGGAGGGGTATTGTTTTTAGCGCCAACTCGAGTCTTGGCTCATCAACATTATGAATTTTTAAAAAATAATTTGCTAATAGATGATGTCGCACTAGTTACTGGTGAAGATCTTCTTGCAAAAAGAAAAAAACTATGGATAAACAGTGTAATTTGTGCAACACCTGAAATTGTAAAAAATGATCTTGATAGACAAATTGTATCACCCGGCCAGTTTTCCCTAGTGATATTTGATGAAGCTCACAGGACAGTTGGGGATTACGCATATTCTGGAATTGCAGAGCGTTTTGCAAATATTGATGTGCGAATAATTGGCATGACTGCAACATTGCCAAGTGAGAAACAAAAAGCAGAAGAAATGATAAAAATACTAAAGATTGCAAGCATTGCACAACGAACCGAAGAAAGTCCAGATGTTAGTCCGTATGTACAACAGACTGAGACCCAGTGGATTACAGTAGAACTCTCACCTGAGATGAAAGAGATTCAAGCCTTGATCAAAGATACAATTGATTCAAGATATCTCGAACTCAAAAAACTAGGACTGAATCTTTCTGGCAGTAGGTCCATGTCAGAACTTTTACGTGTACGAGAGTTTGTCTTGCGACAAAATCGACGTGCTGCCAAGCCTTTGTTTACCGCAATACGACTGATACACGCACTAAATGTATTCGAATCCCACGGAGTTACATCTTTTCTTAGATTCTGTGAAAGAACACAGGAAAAGAAAGGAGTTGGCATCAGAGATTTGTTTGAAAACGACTTGAACTTTGGTAAAGCAGTACGACTTGCAAAACAAGCCCAGTCAAAAGGAATTGAACATTCAAAGATAGACAAGTTACGAGAAGTTTTGCAGGGAATTTCTGGAAAAGCACTTGTCTTTACAAGCTATAGAGATTCCGTTGATGTAATACATCAAAAACTAAACGAGCTTGGAATTCCAGCAGGATTTTTAATCGGAAAGGCAGGAGAAACAGGTCTCAAGCAAAAAAAACAGATTGAGACAATACAAAAATTCAAAGATGGTGAATACAAGGTGCTAATTGCAACTAGAGTAGGAGAAGAAGGCCTTGACATTTCTGAAGTTAACCTAGTGGTATTTTTTGACAATGTCCCAAGCTCAATTCGTTATGTCCAAAGAAAGGGTCGTACTGGAAGAAAAGATTTTGGAAAACTAGTTGTCTTGATTGCAAAAGATACCACTGATGAAACGTATTACTGGATAGGAAAACGCAAAGTTACAGCTGCAAAAGGCATGGGAGCAAAGATGAACAAGTTCTTGGAACAGCAAGAAACATCAAAGGCAAATGCTGGACTAGACTCATTTTTCTAACACTTGCGCGCTCATTTTTCGCATACTGGTAAAATCACAGTTAAATATCATACAAATGCCACACACTTTTGATGAATGTTTTCAGAAACATGCTGTTTCTAGTGTCTCTTCTTGTTATCTCATCCATCATATTTCCAATCTATGCCGATTCTGCGGGAATCTCAGCAACTGCAAACAAGGACTCGTACCAGCCAGGAGACAAGGTGATAATCAGCGGATCTGTTGAAAATATTGTCAACAGCAATCCAGTTACAATAATTGTACGAAACCCTATGGGAAATGTCTATGATGTTGGCCAGATAAACTTGCTGAACAATTTGTTTGTACATGATTTTGTATTAAATGATGATTCTCTTGGCGGAATGTATGATGTGAACATAAAATATGGAACGGTATCAACACAATTGCATTTCATGTTAAATTCTGGCGCATTAAGTACAATCCAAGTATTTGACAGCGCACCTGATCATGTGATAAAAGTTAGAACAAACGGTACAAATCTGATAAAATATGGCGAAGTTTCAGTATCTACAGTGGATAAAACAATTCAAATTTCAATGGATACATCAAAGATACAAGGCAGTTCTACAAACCAACAATATCAAATTCCAAAAACAATCATTGACGCCCCCGGTGGAAATATACTGTTGAAAGTTGACGGAAACCAAATTCTATGCGCACAAAGTGAGACTGATACAATGAGAATACTTGACTGTAGCATTCCTGCAAACTCTACTAGTCTAGAACTACTTGGCACTGTAGTTATTCCAGAGTTTGGCCCCCTAGCAGGTCTTGCAATATCAATATCAATAATTGCGGTGGTCATATTATCACGAACCTCCAAGATTCATTTTTAGGTTTTTGCAAAGACTAGTTTTACA
Organism: Nitrosotalea sp.; assembly: GCA_050749145.1. Lineage (GTDB taxonomy): Archaea > Thermoproteota > Nitrososphaeria > Nitrososphaerales > Nitrosopumilaceae > Nitrosotalea. Next base: position 8,028 of record JBOGQV010000276.1, read on the forward strand.
GACTCTGGTCTACGGTAATATCTCGTATGGCATCTTTTAGTTCCTGAATTTTTATTAAATATTTAGAAATCTCTTTTTGAGATAGGTATTTTTCGCTTTCAAATTTTTTGACATGTGATTCGCATATCCATAAAAATTCCAAATCATATGATATTGAATCGTGAGAATAGCATTCAGGCATAGTTTCTGGATGTTCTTTCTCAAATTGTATCATTTTGGGCAATCTTTCCAGGTTGTTTTTGACTAGGTTCAAAAATGAATCAAGTTCCTGCTTCAGGGATTTGTTATCACGAATCTGTTGGGTCCAGACTGGCTTTGTCTTGTCATGGTGAACAAGTTCCTTACTGGATAAATCAATTCCAAATGTATCTAAAACATCTCTTGTAATTTCGTCCCTTACACTCTCGGACATTTTTATCAACTTGTCAGTAGCATCTTCCTTGAGTTTCATGTCTTGCATTCTAGATGTTACATGATACCATGCGGTGTTCAAATAATGTAACAAATTGGTTTAGAGACTTGCTGGTATAATGTAATGAAAAATAAAAGAAAAATGTTTGGATGTTCTATGATCTGATGTTTCCAGAATTTCCGCCGTCTGCCGCGTTATAATTGCACCACTGGTTGACCGATGTATTTGATTGGAATTCAGGATCAAGTTTGTATGACCAGCCCCAATGAATTTGATTAAAGTTGCTGGTGTTGCTAAAGTATGCTGATGTCCAATCGTATGCATTTGGTGCACCGGTCTGGCTGGCATATGTATTGTGAAGTATGTCAGTCATGGTACCATCATAGTTGAATGTGCCAATGTTTCCATGTGTCGGATTTGTACCCGGTGTGAAAGTTCCAGCCATTGTAGCTACATAGCCTCCAGTTATTTCACCAAAGGACGATTCATTTTGCAAATGTGTTCCAGTTCCTGGATCTAAACCTCCTGCGGGTGTTACAAATATGCCATCATAACTTTTTAGTGCATACAATGTACCATTTGCAAGTTGCCACACTGTTAGATGTTCTTTGAAATGATCAAGTGCCCAATAACCTCCTATGCCAGAGTCTTCATCATTTTGTACACTGTATGAAATATCCAAGATTTGTTTGGCGCCTTTTGAATGGGGCTCTACCAAAAAGCTTTGACTTGGACAGACATTTTTCTTTTCATGAGACTCGTCATGGTCAAACTTGAATTGTTTTGGTTTGACATCTCTGTCAGAAAATGCATTTGATGCATAGCTTGTTCCTACAGTTTCGCTAAATGCTAAAACTGATAGTATCAATACACTAGCTATCACAACTGCATGTATTGTTCTAGTCATTAGATCCCTGAGGGGCTTTATGATATTTAGATTTAATGTAATATTGTTCCAAAATTTATCTGGATGAAAAACAATCTGATAAGGAATGATTCGTTCACAAGATATTTAACATCTTTACAGACAATAACTAGTGTATGATTACATACATTCTTGCCACCTGTATCCCAGGAAATGAAAAAGAAGTGATACAAAAAATCAAGGAATTGCCAAACATAGTAGAAGTAAATGGAATTATGGGAAAATATGACATATTTGTCAAGATCCAGGCAGATGAAGTAATGAAGGTTGATTTTACAATAAGCAAGTTAAGAGGCGTTCCACACATTACAAGCACGGTTTCAATACCTGTATTGTATGGTCAAGGTGGAACAATAGATGACGAAAAGTAACGTTACACTATTTCGGATTTATGGCTATTCCATCTGAACATCAAGATTATTTATATCGGACACGCAATTAGTACATGGGAAAAGTAATCGAGGTTGTCGACCCTGAAAGAATCAACCGAATACCTGACAAGACAATCGTACTAATGTCTGGAGGAAATTTCTTGGAACAAGGCCATGTTGTAAAAAACGTCAGTCTAAATTTGTACATACAAAAAAAGGATGAAAAACTTGGACCATTTTCATTGATTACAGTACTTGTGGAGACCGACAAGGGATTAGTAGAGATGACATATGATGAAGGATATCGTGGCGTAAATGCAATAGAAGAGGCAGCAACATTTCTTACATCACATATTGGCATTTCAGGACTCATCTTGCGGTCTGTTATGCAGCTTGACCAGTCTATGAACAAAAATAATTTATTGGTGTTACAATCCGATGATCAAGACGTGGAATTGTATGAAGTTTGAGCGAAAACCAATAGAAGTTGTTCCAACTTGTGCCATGTGTTCAAGGCCTGTAAAAGAGCACGACAAAGAACAAATGAAATTTTGTACAGAAGAGCGAAGAAGATCACAAGAAGCAAAAAAAGCAAGTGAAAATAACGCGACATAGATTTGGTTCATTACAATACTGTTCCGCCTGATTCTTACCTTAGGGTGAAAAAAGGACTACAAAAGGATCATGTCTTGTCACAATATCCATCATTTCACGAATCAATGTATGACTCGTTTGAGATTGTATCACTTGAAGGAAAGGTTGCAGTGTATTATTACAAGGATGGTACACTTGTAGTTGAAGGAAATGATGCCGATGCATTTTTTCGAAGAATAGTACGTCAGGTCAATAAGATAATTTCAAAGAAAGACTATCTCTGAGATATATCATAGATCAAGTTCACTTGCATCCTGTAATTTCTCTGTCAAGTCAAGATATGTGTACGGGTCTAGTTGCTTTGCAAATCCCTTGTCGATATTTATCAAATAAATGGAATGCAGTCTAGCATTTAGGATGTCATCAATTTCAATTGGCGGATTCTTGTAGAATCTATCGACCAGATTTTTTATTTTTTGAACTTCTTCCATTTTTCTGTCACTCGGGGGCTTGAGGAATAATTTTGGGATTGGTAAAATTCCAACAACTGGTGTTGCCAGTGCAAACTTGGAACAATGTTTACTGTATCTTGCTATCTTACTTGATATTCTTGCCACATAGTAATCAATAGTATCTAGTGCATGATCAGGCGGAGTAAAACCAGTTTCAATTTCCATGATGAGTGTACCATCACCCTTTGTTGCAAACACGTCACAGACAAGAATGTTGGAAAGTTGTTTTTCAATGTCTACTGTATACCCATGAGATATCAAATTTGAGGCACAGATTATTTCAAGCACAGAATGGTTTATCTTTACAAGATTTTTTTTGTACATCTCGATTAATCTTTCTCTCACAAAATTTATTCTGGACTTTATTTCTGGAGTTTGTCCAATAGTTAGTTTGTCTGCCACAGTGTACACGTCTTCTGTGAATTTTTCTAAATCCAAAATCTACTATTTTAAATCTAGTACGGGGTTTAAGAGGATAGCTAAATCAAGTGTAATTTACATGGGTTGAAAAATTTTAAAAAGATTTTTTATCAAGATAAAACAGGCTATACGCATGGCAGAATTGTCAAGTGATGATAAACTGGTATTGTTACAGCACGCAATTTCAAAGTATGAGGACGAGAACACTTTGCTTGAAAAACTCAAAGCAGTATTGCCACAAAAGGACATTGACCGAGGTATTGCCACGCTTATTGCCACCCAAAGAGTGAGAAGGATTGGCCCCGACGTATTGCAGAATAATGTCAGCCATGTTGGTGAACTCCCAGAGATTCTACCACACATCAAGTCCATCATTGATAGTCTCTAGAGAATATTTTTTATTTTAAACTTGATACTTCCAAAATACTAGTTACCCTCCCAAAATGGACAATTCCGTTCCTGATTATGTCCATAAAATGGACAATTGATTTTTCAAGTTAAATGTCCTGGATGAAAAACATCATTTTTTAAATCACACCAAGATCCTGAAAACTTACAAATAGATGTAATCAGAACCAGTACGCATGACAATTAAAAATATCACAGTTTTAGGTTCTGGAATAATGGGTCACGGGATAGCTCAAGTTTCTGCAATGTCAGGGTATAATGTAGTTCTAAGAGATATTGAAAAACAGTTTCTGGATAAAGCAATGGAAAAAATCAAGTGGTCGCTTGATAAATTAGTGTCAAAACAAAAAATCACAGAAGAGCAAGGAAAAGAAATTTTTGCAAGGATTACCCCAATTGTAGATTTAGCAGAGGCACTAAAGGACTGTGACTTGATGATTGAAGTAGTGCCAGAAATTATGGATCTCAAGAAAAAAGTCTATGCCGAAGTAGATAAAGTTGTGCCAGAAAAAACAGTATTTGCATCAAACACCAGTACTTTGCCAATAACCGAAATAGCAAACACTACATCAAGACCCGAGAGATTTATTGGAATTCATTTCTTTAATCCACCTCAGTTGATGAAACTAGTTGAGGTCATACCAGGACAAAAAACATCAAAGGATTTAGTCGATACAACAATTAATTTTGTAAAATCTGTCTCAAAAGAGCCAGTTGTGTGCAAAAGAGATGTTCCAGGGTTTATCGTAAACAGACTATTCATTCCACTAGTGCATGAAGCTGCATATGCCATGGATAGAACAGGAGCAACAAAAGAAGAGATTGATTCTGCAGTAAAGTTTTTGCTACACTTTCCAATGGGAATATTTGAGCTTGCAGACTTTACAGGCATGGATGTAATCCACAAGGCAACACTTGAAATGCATTCTCGTGACAAAAAAGTCATCAACCCACATCCACTGATTGAAAAGTTGTACAATGAAAAGAAACTTGGACAAAAAAGCGGAGAGGGCTTCTACAAGTATTCTGGAG
>JBOGQV010000277.1:0-5946 GCA_050749145.1 Nitrosotalea sp.
GTTTGATTGTTATGTCTATTATGATTACCCCATTGACTGCAAATACAACTGCACAGGCTGATACAATAACCAGTCCTGTCCCAATTCCAGGTAATCTCTTTCTTACTCCTATTCCTGGAACTATCGCACCGATTCCTAGCATTCCAAACTTGGGTACAGTTCCAATCCAGTCTCCTTTAGGATCTCTTTATTCTATATCTAAAACACAGTCAGGTTTGGTGGCAAATGATCCATTAAACAATGAAACTAAAACTCAACAAGAACTTTTGGCCAATCAACAATATTGGAAATACGGGGGAGATGCAATAGCACTTAATGCACCTTATGCATTTTCAAAGGATAATCAAGGCTTGCACATTGGTGCACAAGCTCCAGTAGATGGGACTTGGGCTGGAGTTTATGCAGTTACTCCAAACACTAACGCAATGTTATTTCATACCGTAGTATCAACACCGCTTAGAGTGCTACCAACATTGGCACAACCACAGTGGTATGAAAATGGAATGTATGTACAAACAGCAGGATCTCAAAATGTGAACTATATCACTTGTACTTCAGCATCAAGTCAGTGGGGAACCACTTGGGGAATAATTTCAACAACAGGAAATGTAAATCAGGCAAATACATTCTCTACACTATATCTTGATACCAGTGCAAACCAACCACTCACACGAGACTGTACAATAATCACAAACGGTGACAACTATCTCAAAGTATACTTGGATGGTGTAATGGTGTATGAGAATAGCACACTAAACCTACAGATGCCTGGACCATTCAATGTATTTGAGGAACCCCAGTCATCTTATGCTGGCCAACTATTGAACGGAACATATGCTGACTATTATGCTACAACTAGTGAAAACGTCAAAGTAACTAACACTCCTCTACTTGCTGCTACGGTAAAATTAGTGGACTCTACAGGCAGAGTTCTTGCAAGTTCTCCGGTGGCGTCTGGAACTGCAACTCTTCCTATAGGACAATACCACATGCCGCTTGCTGCATATGTCAAAGTGTATGATGCAAACAACATACAACTAGCATCCACCTCAAGTCCTGTAAACATCTTTGGAGGCGATGTTTACAAAGTCAGCAGTATTCTGGGACTATAATGTTTGCTGACCTTGTTGTGTCATGCTACAAAATGAAACCGTCCCAAGTCTGAATATACGCAAGAAAAAAACTATAATTGTAGAAACTGGTACAAATTGGCTTGATAATATTTTTTATTCAAAAGATGACTTGCCATCATTACATATCATGGGCAAGCCCCTGATGTTATACAATATTGAAAAATTACTTTTACAGTATGACATTGATGATATCGTCTTGCCTGAAGGCTTTACTGATTTATGTGATATCATACAAGCTAGTTTCCCTAGTATACAAATTGATGAATCAAATGGTACAAAACAGACTGGGCCTGATAATATCAAAATACTAGTAAACTCTGTCATGACAAAACCGAAAGGATCTGAGAACTATGTTGCACGCAAGATCGTATATCCATGGGATATTCTAAAAATAATGCACGAAGTCCTCAATGCAGATATTACAGAAACTATAATTTCAAAAAATTCTTCGATTGCCGAATCTGCTATAGTAAAAGGTCCATGTATCATAGAAGATGGCGTGTTCGTTGATGATTTCTCCAAGATAATTGGGCCTATCTATATGGGTAAAAATGCCCGAGTTGGCACAGGTAGCCTTGTTAGACATTCAATGATGGGTGATGATACCAATATTGGCTTTAACTGTGAGATTGCCAGGTCATTTTTTGCAGGCAACACAAGGGTTGCCCATCTTGATGTTGTGCTAGATAGTATAATTGGCTATGGCTGCTGGCTAGGAGGCTTTGTGGGAACAACCAATGTGTTGCTTGACAAGCAGACAATCCGGTACAAGTTAGATGATGTTCTTGTCTCAACTGGACTAGAACAGTTTGGCGCTGTAATTGGGCATGGTTGCTGCATTGGTGCAGGAACCATAATCCTTCCGGGGCGTTTTGTACCTCCAAAATCTATCATACAGGCAGGAACTGTATTTTCTAAATAAGTCTCAACACTGGTATCCAAAATATCTATTTTGATGTGATCTTATTGTATGATAATATGGTAGAATCTACTAGAAGAATTCTCCATGGTAACTTAAGTAAACCAATGCTGTATGTCCAGTACAGATGCAATTGCCAAAAAATATTTTATCTTATGAAAGAGAGGACATGGCCGAAATGTCAAGACTTTCATTGGTATCTGTATCTGTAGAAAGTTCGCTTCTTGGTCATGATGTACAAGCTTATGAAAAAGTATCTGAATTGCTAAACGAAAAATATCATTGCGCAATGTATGAGTGTTATTACCATCCAAAATATCTGCGCGAGGCATTAGAGACATTACCCACAAGTTCACGTCATCATGTTGTAGAGTCAATACAAAAAGGACTAGGCGAGTTTACATACCTTGATGGCATATCGCAATTCCTTGATGAATTAAACAAGTAAGATATTTTTTTGAATTTCTAATTGTTTTACTTGTTAGAAAAAAGATGCTCGTAATTCCAACTTACTTGAATGGTATTATTGTAGGTGGAATTACGACTGGGCCTAGTATCTTTATTGGACCAAACAAGGGTGTAGTTGCAGATGCGGTACTTGACGCAGAACTAGTTCCTATTGCATTGATTGCGGAGACTTGGTACGTGTATGTAGTATTTGGAGCAAGTCCTGTACTAGAGTAGGCTGTGGCAGTACTGCCTGTGTCTGATGCGATTGTTTTCCATGTAGAGCCGCCATCTGTTGACCTCTCTATTTTGTAGCCAGTTATTGCTGAATTGCCATTGTTTACAGGTGCAGTCCAGGACAAGTTGATCTTAGAGTGGGACATTGCCTTGGCAGAAAGATCAGTTGGAGCGCTTGGTGTACTGGTGTTACTGGCACTAGGGTTTGTCCACTGGATGTTATACTGTCCGCCACCTGATGCTAGTGTAGTCCAAGTTACAGTCTGTATTGCATCAGGTGCCATGTTTGCTGGGTGACCTTCTGACAATGTCACTGTAATGTCTTGGTCTGGCCCTGCTCCGTTGACACATGTACCTAATTGGTATCCTGGTGCACTTGTATCATACCAAGTGGTTCCATCAAGTGTATTGTTCTGAGAACTTGAATCTGGCGTGTGGATTGTAATTGCAACATCGTATGTCTTGTCGTTGTCAAGACTAACTGTAAGGCCTGGATTTGCTATTGGATCATATGTTTGTCTATTGATTGTAACTTTCAGTGCAGTGATTGTTCCATCATACCTGTTGTTACATGTACTTGGTGCCTGACCCATGGCAAATGCTTGGTTTGCAAATGTACTTGTAGATGCTAGCAAAACCAACACAAAAACTGTGGAGAAAAAATATGTTCCACGATTATTTGTGATATTTTTTTCAATTTTGGATATCATCAAAATTTGTAGTACAACATTACATATCTGAATATGCACATATTCTTCTGTAGTCTGAATACATAATCTGCGCCATAGATGTTGATGCATGATTCCCATAGGAAGGTCTTTGCAGATTTTAATTACAAAATCCTGATCGCTCCTTGAAAGAACCCTTATTGGCTAGCATGACGTATGGATATCATGGTGATAACACTTGAAGGTCACCATGTGGATATATCTCACAAGACACTAGGCATGATAAATAACGCCGCAAAAGATTTGCCAAACGTTGTTCCAAGTTCTGATTGTACCACTATATCCAGTATAATGACACGAAATGTTGTAACAATTGATCATACCAAAACTGCGTATGATGCAGCTAATATCATGATAGAAAAAAGAATTGGATGTGTCATTGTAACTGCATATGGAAAACCATTTGGTATAGTTACAGAGCGAGACTTGGCACGCATAGTTGCAACACTTGCTGTACCAAGCAAGTGTCTGATACTGAGCTATCTTGCATCAAGGCCGTTAATTTATGCAAATCCGACTATATCTATCCAGGAAGCTGCAAATATCTTGGGCAGGTATAACATTGACCATCTTCCTATATTGGAAAGCGACAAAATTGTTGGTATAGTTACAACACGGGATTTGGCCATGTATTTGCTCTATGCTTGAACGTCTATCTGCATCTTTGGGTTTTTCAGGATTTAGTTCATCGTTTGTGATACATCTTATTTTAATCCAAATGAGAAAGTAAATGAATTAAAAAATAAATGCTCTAGGTTATGGTAATTGTCATCATTGCAGTCATTGTTTTTTATGTCTGTATGTGACTTGGATGTTTTTCAAGTTTTTACAGGCGCCTGACTTAGACTAGATTTTCTTTCTCATTGAGATGTAATGGCAGGTGAGTTGTCCTGGGTTTTCGTAAGCTGTTTCCAAGTATTGAATTTAGCTCGTGGAGGCGGGTCTTTTTGAAAGCTATGTCCCTGATAAGCTCTTGCCGTAGTTTGAGAACAAGCTTGTCTGTCTCGTGCATTACTTCGTTGATGTCATATGGCTTGTAAATTATAGCCGATGCATCAAGCTCGTATAGTCTTTTTTGTGTCTCTTCTGTCGTATCTGCTGTTATTAGTATGACAATTGCATCTGATTGGATATTTCTTATCCTTTCTAGTGTGTAAAATCCATCGTGGTCTTCCATCATGACATCCAAGAATACCACATCAGGTCTGAGGGCCTTGTAAATCTCCACTGCCTCCAGTCCATCGTAGCCTTTTCCAATTACATTTATTCCCTTTATTCGTAAAAATTCGGAAAGAACAGACACTGTGTCAATGTCGTCATCAATTACTATGGCAGTTATTTCGCTGTTCTTGGTTTCATATGGCCTTGAAATTGTCATCTGTTCTATGAAACATCAAATTGTATTTTAGGTGGTTTCTGTGTGACTCGAACAAACTAGAGATACCTGCCGATGAAAAATAGACATGTCAAGCGTAAGGATTATTGAAGATTTTTTAGATACTAGAATATTTTCCAGATGACAGGTTAAATGAAATCCGCGTTGCTTGAGGCATGTTTGATTTGCTTGACAAGAATTTAATCTAGATGGACAAAACATAGTTAGCTTATATTTGTTAATCCAAAAACATAAAATGTATTTTGGTCTATTAAATAATCATGAAGAAAACTAAACATTCTAAAGAATTTATCCAGAAAAAATTTGATGAATTGATGAAAAAACGCAAGAAAGAGGAAAATAGCTAGACACATGTTATCCTGTGTGATACAAAATTTGAATTACAATTTGTTCTAGACATGGAATGTCCAAAATGCGGCTCGCCAATGGATAAATCTGTAAAAGAGTCTAATGTGGTGTATACCTGTTTTTGCTGCAATCATACCATATCACAAAACTAGTTAAATCAAAGATTATACCATACCATCCCAGTGAAGTTTGACGAGTTTTGGGGTATTGTATCACGCGAGCTTGCAGAATCCAAACAGTTTGCAACACAGACCAAGCCGTTTTCTGCCAAATATACTGGGGGGAGAATCATGGTAAGTACCAGTGATACAGTATGGCCCATTGAGCGCTCCACTGTGAGGCAGATTTGGACCAAGGCGTTATCTATGCATGAGAAGATGAGGTTTGTCCACACGAGTTATTCGCATGAAAACATCAGGACGTCTTCGTACATCATTTCATTGCTAAAGCATTTTGTTGTAGACGAGTCCAAGATGGAGTGATGGTATACTTTCAACCCTTAAATCGTATTCTCTAAGGAACATGTCGTGGTCTCAGACAATATAGTGATGAAAATTCATGAACTATATCTAATTGAAACTAATGAACAGATTCTCAAAAGACAAAAGGGAAGAACTGGTGAACCAGTACATATTGGAGTAATTCAAAAAAATATGGACGAAGTGATTCTTATGATAAATAATGTTGGAAATTCTGGAAATAAAGAACAAGATTTACTTGAAATCGCCACTCATATCC
>JBOGQV010000278.1:0-6534 GCA_050749145.1 Nitrosotalea sp.
TATCGGCTCCTTACAGAATATGGCAAAACCAAGCAGTGGTTACCAACCTAAAAATCGAATCAAACATACAAAATTCAGATTCATCTGAAAAGTCAATAAAAAAAATTAATTCACTAAAATAAAAAAAATTGGAGAGGCGTCTTTGGTAGGACCTCCCCAAGAAAGTGCTTTGCCTGGCCAAAATGCTGACTAAGAGACACATGTTATGTGAATTACATGTTGACCTGACTTTCAACATCATATTCTTGTAAGCAAATATAGAATTCTCTCAATAGCAAAGCTTAGTTTTCATAACATTAGCTTATGAAATGACAATAAATTTCTGTAAAAACAATTTTCAGGGCATCTATAATTTTACATTCAGGTTTTTGATTTTTTGTATTATTTCATCATGTTCCGAATCAGGCTCAGTTGAAAGTATCAACAGCCCATCATCAAGAAACAGAGTTATGAGTTTAACTTTTTCTTTGGATGTTATCATCCAGTTGGTTTTGCCTAGTTTTTCATTAAACATTTCATCCCATGACGCCTTGACAGAGGCTTGATAATGGACCATGTTACTTAGCTCCTCATCAAGTAGAGGTGCAGCACTTACTTTTCTTGCAAATGTAATCAATTTTCTGTCTTTTATCCTACCAACAAAACGAATTGTACTGTCAAGATGTAAGATCTGGTTGTATGGATTTGCTTGTTTTATCCTCTGTGCCATTTGTTGGGTAATAATCTCCAAAGGAAATTTAACTCTATGCCGAGATCTAACCAAATAATGGCAAGTGAAACTGATATGACTATACTAGACAAAATAATAACAAAATACCAGATCGGCAAAGATACCGCATATTTTATTGAACAGGCATTTGCCAGAATAAATGCAATAGATGAATCCAAGACTTTTACTTATGAGTCACTTGAGACGTTTGAAAAGAAACTACCACATCTTAACAACCTAAAGGAGAAGGCAACCAAGTCATTTAGTCCATTTGCAGATAGATATGACACATCCCTATGCGCTGCAATGGGAATACCTATGGTACAATCAATAGAGAAATCCAAGGACACTGGAAATTATGAGGCATTTCATGAACTATTTGGACTGACAAATGCCAAAGCCAAAAGATTTGGTCTTGCCGCACTGTATTCATCAATTCAGGGCCAAAAAAACAAAACTCCAGAAACATACAACATTGTATTTGACAGAGATTCTCCTTGGACATATAGAAATGAATCAGAACACATGGAAGAATATGCAAGATACCATTTCAACAGTTACATGATAAACCATGTAGAGCATACAGAATCAAATCCATTTGGGCACGTAATGGAGATATACGAATTAGGAGCTGCAGATTTCATATTTATGCAGACAGAGCAAGACAAAATAAAAAAAGAAATACTTGCCACGTTTCATACAGTCAACATACCTGACAAAGGAAATGTCATTGCCGTGCACATGACAGGAGATGAAAAACTATTCCATTACAGAAGATGGGGCGATCCATATTTTGCAATCAGTTCCATCAATGGACAAGCAAAATTAAAAGTAACTGGAATTGCAGATCAAAGATTTCGCACAGATTAAGTTTTAGCTAAGCTTGTCAAGATCTTTTTTCCAGATTCTAACACCATCAACAAAGGTCTGTTCTGGTTCTTCAAATACAGTATGCCACCTGCCATCATGAGGAAATAGTTTATCCATTTCTTTTATTTTGTCATTTGTCGGAAACCTATTGGTCAGTGCTCCCCATTTCATGTTTGGAAATTTTGGCATTATCTCGTTGATGTCTTTCATGGTACCATGTCATACCAAAACAAGTAATAAAACACTATTCATTTGTTCATAGTGACTAGTTTTTGGTAGCCCTAGTCAATTAATTCTCAAGCATTGTATGGATACCATGACAACAATAGTCGGGATCAAGACAAATGACGGAGTAGTACTTGGATCAGACAGAAGAGCAAGTAAAGGCTTTTTCATCGGATCAAAGATAGTACAAAAAATTGCAAAGATAGATGACACACTAGCTGTTGCAATTGCAGGACAACTCTCAGACGCAGAACACATCATCAAAGTGGCAAAGGCAGAGAGAAGACTCATGGAATTGCGAAGGGGTTTCCCCATGACCATAAAAGAGTCCACTAGACTGATTGCAAACATTGCATACGCAGGCCTTAGAAACTACCAGCCCTATTACGTAGAGCTTCTAGTTGCAGGGGTAGACAGAGAAGGTGGACATGTTTTTGCGGCAGACATGAGTGGAGCAATCACTGAAGAAGACTTTGCATCTTCGGGGTCGGGCTCGCCTATTGCATACGGAGTACTTGAGAGCTTGTACAACAAGGAGATAACAAATACTCAGGCAAGCGAGATTGCATCACGTGCAGTATCTGCAGCAATGGAAAGAGATCCAGGTTCTGGGAACGGCATAAACATTCTTGCCATACCAAACTTGCAAAAGGAGGTTATTGCATAAATGTCAGAATCAGGTCAAAACAGTAGATTTCCATTCTACGGTCCACAAGGAAGACTTGTTCTAGTAGACAGTGCGTTGGAAGCTGTAAGCAGAGGAGCTACTACCATTGGAATCAAGACGCCAAACTTTGCAATGATTGCAAGTCAGATAAAACCAACACATCCATTGATGGAACCTTCTGAGAAGATATTTCCAATTGACTTTCACATTGGTGCAACAGGTGCAGGATACATTGGAGATATTTTGCAACTAATTGATACGTTACGCCTAGAGTCACAAAAACACAGACTGACATATGAAACTCCAATAGATGTAGATTCACTTGCAAAACATCTCAGTAGTTTTCTCCACAACTATACATCATATGCAGTAAGACCACAAGCTGCATCAATGATAATTGTAGGTGAAGACCAGACTGGCGTCCAGTTGTATCAAGTAGACCCAAGTGGGACTTTTTTCAGAGGCTCTGGGTTTGCCATAGGTCAATCATCCGATACGGCACTAGATGTAATCACAAGAGAGTACAACAAAGACATGAAACTTGATCAAGCAATTGAGCTTGGAAGAAAAGCAATAGAAAAAGCCCTTGGTGAAAAACCCATAGTGGAAACAGGCATAGTTGAACCTGGAAAGACATTCCGTAAAATACGTACGGAAAATGTCTAAACCCAGGACAACTATTTTTTTATAACCAAGATTAAATGAAAAACTGGAAAATTACAAAAGTGTGTCAATAGCGATTCAGAGTGTTACTAGATTTCTGCAGAGTCTGGCTTTTTTGGTGATTCCGAGTCATCAAAATCCAATACAATGCTTCTGAGGGCTATTTTTACCCCTTTTAGAATTCTCAGACCATGTTGTTTTGAAATACCACTTGTAACCATCACAATATTACGCATTCATCACATAAAAGTCTGATCTAGTTTTCCATAATTTTAAAAAAATCAATTATTTCTTTCACATCTGCCAATTCTGCCAAATATGATTTGATTTGTGACACAACTGAATTGAATTCATCTTTGTATACATCTTTGAGTACAGATTTCAGATATTCCGGATGCTCATAGCAATCAGAAATTTTACAATCATATAATGAACCAAGTCTTGCCATCACCAAATGGTAATTTGCATTTCCCCGTCTCATAAGTACCAGTTCCACATAAGAAATCAAAGCTAATTTGTACGGTTCAGAGTGAGAATCCATGCAAATTCTTGGCTCATTATTTTATAATATTTTGTATCCTAAAATTTCAAAATAATGTTACCAAAGTCTAAACTGATTACCGTTTCTCAATTATACAGACCAAAGGAACTGTATCTGTTCTTTCCATCAGACCTATCTTGGCCCTCTTTGAGCAGTTTAGTTATCTGCTCTAATATCCTATGAGCATTTATTGTAGCCTCTGACTTGTTTTTGGCTCCAGATGCATCACTTTCCACTACGGCATATCGTGAGACCAGCTTTAGATTTACATGGTACTTGTCATTGCTTTCCCATTGGAGTACATATCCCCCATCACCTTCAACAATTCCTATCCAACGTAGTGTGCCAAACCATTTTCCTAACAATTTGTTTACCACGTCTTCAACTTTTACAGTAGTTGGGATGTATAGCTGAATTATTTGTTCAAATTGCGCATACTGGTGTGAAATTGTTTTGGATAGATTTTCAAGGTCAATTCTAGATTTTTTGACAAGTATAGAATCTAAATTCTTTGTAAGCTTGTAACCATAATCTGTCTTTTTTACCAATCCCGCATTTTCTAACCTATGCAAAGATCTTGCTAGGCTTTGCTGATGAATACCTAACTTTCGTACAAGACCATTAAACGTATACTTGTTGTCACTAATACCGCCATCCTGATTTAGCAATGACAAAACTTTCTTGTCGTTTGTCTGAAAGTCATCAAGTGATATATTGGATGTATCGTCAATTATAATTTGGACCATTTTATCATCCACCTTGACTTCTTTCTCATTTGCAGGTTTTTCCTCTTTTTCGTGTGAACTTTTTGTATCCATTTGTATTACTTCCAAATAGTCGCTTTACTTATTTAAAACTAGTTTAGCTGTTATCACTTGATCTGACTCTGGAATTGTATGATCGATAGATTTTATCAGATTATTTGCTTTTTCAAGTATTTGTAAATGGTGTAAAGTAAACCTATTTTTTCGCGATTTTGCATTTCTAGAATTTAATCTGAGTTTATTATTGCAGCAAGGACAACGTATTCCCATAGATAACGAGTCTACAAATATCCCACATACAGAACAAGGCCTCTGCCCCGCTGCAAACCTGTATCCGTCCAATGGTTTTTTTGCCGCAAACCTATAGCAAACTCCTTTGCATCTCAATTTTCAAATTCTTCCTTGTTGTCAATTACACAACATTCTAAATAAAATAGACTAGCATTTGCAAAACCTAGTCACAGGCATTTTTATGCAAAACTAAAAATAAATACCAGTACAGGCAGACAAAAACGAGATTACCAGATGGTAGAGATTTGGCCGTTTATTGCAATATCCATTCCTACAATGATCTTTCTTGGCATGCGTCATGCCCTTGATGTTGACCACATAACTGCGATAGACAATCTAGTGCGATTACACAATGCAATAAAAAAATCACGGTGGGTGGGCACAGGATTTAGTGCAGGACATATGATCTCAGTCATAGCAGAGATGATTTTCATAATTTACGTAATTGGTAGCATGACTAGTGCAGATAACCTTGCATTTTGGGGAGGAGTAATAGGTGCAATAGCTCTTGGGGCAATAGGTGTAATCAACATCTATGCAATGAAAAAATGGGGCAAGAGCGGTTCTGCAATACTTGCCAGTAAAATTCTAAACAAGACCGGAGTCCTAGGTCCAGTAGGATCTGCCCTAGTTACAGGACTAGTATTTGGCTTAGGCTTTGATACTGCAACTCAGATTTCTGCCATCACTTTGTCCGTAGTGGCATCAGCAACATCAGGTGTCCAGACGGCACTCATCTTGGCAGGCTTTTTTGCAATAGGTATGATTCCAATTGATACTTTTGACAGTGTCATACTACGTTCAGCATTTTCAAAAATACTTCACACCAAAGGTTTTCAGTACATGTCATACGCATTAAGTGGAACTGCTTTGATTATTGCGTCAGTTGCATCTTATGAGATATTGACAAAGTCTGAAATATTACCAAAATTAACAGGTCCAGTCTTGGCAATAACCATAGTCTCATCATCATTTGCATATGCGTTTGTAACTAGAAAAAATAAAAATCTAATCAGCAAATAATTGTAAATACATGATAAGAAAATCTGTCAAGCGCATTGTAGCTATTCTGTTTGTAGTGTCAGTACGCTGGTAACAGGTTTCAAGCCAAGAATCTTCAATTGTACTGTATCACGTAATTCTCGTTCCGTCTTTGTTTCAATTTTTGCTACAATGTCATATACTCCATGTGTAGCTTGTACTTCTCTGACATTTTGTAATTTCTGAAGAGATTTGACAATTTGTTGCTCTTTTCCAAGATCGCAGTTTATGAGAACATATGTTTCATTCACAGGTTATTTCTGCAACCATGGTATTTCAATAACATAGATTGCAGTGTGTACTAGATAGAATTTAACTCCTCTAAAGATTAATTCTATGATTCTTACAATCCTAGAATTTTCGCTAAATTCATTTAATGTTTCTTTGAACTTTACATAATAACAAATTCTAAAGACTGTTATAGACAAGAGCAAATTTTTTATCCATTTCAGCCAATCACCTATCTAACATCTAGCGACAGATAGAATTGCCAATACATGAGAGATCAGCACCGGCCGTATTAAGACCACCCACATTTGCACCCTTGAGATTAGCACCAGCCATGCTACCTCCACCTCCAAAGTTACCGTTAACAAGATTTGCATTTGTCAAATCTGCGCCAGAGAAATCATCTCCAAGCATACTAGATTGGTAGAAACTAGCATTTGAAAGTATGGCATTTTGGAAATTACAAAGTTGTGAATCAGTACCCGCAAAATTGGCTCCTGCAAGATTAGCATCTTGGAAATTAACAGTTGGGAAT
>JBOGQV010000279.1:0-6780 GCA_050749145.1 Nitrosotalea sp.
TTTTGATTGCATGTTTATTTTTGAAGAGCTCAAGAAACTCATAGGGGAGGACAATGCCAAAAGATGAGTCGTTAAAGAAGATTCTAGTTCTTGGCAGTGGGGCAATCAAAATCGGAGAAGCAGGCGAGAGTCACCAAGTGACCGTCAATTCGACTACTCCGGTAGCCAGTGCCTCAAGGCCATTCAGGAAGAAGGAATCAAGAGTGTACTTGTAAATCCAAACATTGCAACCATACAAACTGATACAAGGTTTGCAGACAAGGTGTACTCGATTCCGGTAAATCCGAAATATGTAGAATCTATCATAGAAGCAGAAAGGCCGGATGGTCTAATGCTCGGCTTTGGAGGCCAAACTGCGCTCAACTGTGGAGTAAAACTAGATGAACTTGGCATCCTCAAAAAATATGGTGTTAAAGTACTTGGAACACAGGTATCGGGAATTCAGGCAACTGAAGACAGACAACTCTTCAAGGATTCTATGATTGCATGCAATGTTCCTGTACTCAAAAGTAGAACTGTATACAATTTTGAGGAATCAAAAAAAGCTGCAAAAGATATTGGTTATCCTGTAATCGTACGGGTTGCATATACACTTGGAGGAAAAGGTGGAGGCGTTGCACATAACGAAATTGAACTCCATGAAATTGTAACCCGGGGTCTTAATGCAAGCCTCGTGGGACAGGTCTTGATTGAAGAATACATCGGACACTGGAAACAAATTGAATATGAAGTCATGGCAGATTATGCTGGAAATAATGTAATCATCTGTAATATGGAAAATGTTCTTTCCATGCGAGTGCATACTGGAGACAATATTGTAGTTGCACCATCCCAGACACTTGACAACTATGAATACCAGATGTTGCGTTCTGCGGCATTGCGTGCTGCAAAACATGTTGGAATTGTTGGTGAATGTAATGTCCAGTTTGCACTGGATCCATATTCTGACAAGTATGTAGCAATTGAGATGAATCCTAGACTTTCTCGCTCTTCTGCTCTTGCAAGCAAGGCAACTGGGTATCCTATTGCATACATGGCTGCAAAAATCGTGATGGGTCATACACTGCCAGAACTTGTAAACCGAATCACAAAAACAACAACTGCATGCTTTGAACCCTCTCTTGATTATATTGTCTGCAAACATCCCCGATGGGACTTTAGCAAGTTTGAACTTGCTAATCGCAACCTGGGCCCTACCATGAAATCTGTAGGTGAAGTCATGGGTATTGGTAAGTGCTTTGAAGAATCACTGCAAAAAGCAATACGTATGCTTGAGATTGGAAACGATGGGCTTGTTGCAAACCGAAACTCTGACAAAAAATATGACATTGAAGAAATTGAAAACAAGTTACAAAAATCAGATGACCGTGTTTTGTACTATGTAGCAGAAGCGCTACGACAAGGAATGTCAGTTGAGCAAATTTACAAACTTTCTGCAATAGACCCATGGTTTATAGAAAAAATTGGAAACATTGTAAAAATTGAGAAAAAACTCAAGGAAGTAACAACACTTGACAACAAGTTGCTGCGTGAAGCAAAGGAACTTGGATTCTCTGACAAACAGATTGGAAGGCTTGTTGGAAAAGATGATCTTGATATTAGAAAAATAAGAAAAGAAGCAGGAATTTTACCCGTAGTGAAACGAATTGATACACTTGCAGCAGAATGGCCTGCAAAGACAAACTACCTGTATCTTACATATGGTGGAAAGGTCAATGACTTTGAGGTAACTTCGGATTCTCAAAAAATTGCAGTGCTTGGCGCAGGGCCGTATAGAATTGGTAGCAGTGTAGAGTTTGACTGGGGAACCGTAAACATGGTCTGGGGACTAAAAGAAAATGGGGTAAAAGAGGTCTCTGTAATCAATTGTAATCCAGAGACTGTTTCCACTGATTATGATATCTGTGACAGGTTGTATTTTGAGGAGCTAACACTTGAGCGAGTGCTAGATGTAGCAGATTTTGAAAAACTAGATGGCATCGTAACTGCCGTGGGTGGACAGACTGCAAACAACTTGACTCCCAAGCTTGCACAAAATGGGATCAAAATAATTGGAACATCTTTTGAAGATATTGACAGAGCTGAGAACCGCTCTACCTTTAGTAAAGTACTTGATGATCTAAACATCAGGCAACCTCCGTGGCAAGCATTCTCAAGTCTTGTTGATGCCAAAAAATTTGCTACAACTGTGGGATATCCAGTTCTTGTCAGACCTTCCTATGTTCTCAGTGGGGCTGCAATGAAAGTTGTATGGTCTGAAACACAACTCAAAAAATATCTTGCAGAGGCAACAAACGTATCCCCTGATTATCCTGTTGTTATAACAAAATTCATGCTAAATTCACTAGAGGCAGAAGTTGACGGTGTAGGAGATGGAGAAAAAGTTGTAATTGGTGCAGTTATTGAACACATTGAAGGTGCAGGAGTTCACTCTGGTGATTCCATGATGTGTATTCCACCATGGACTTTGAACAACAAAGTCGTGGATACAATACTTGATTATACCAAAAAAGTAGCAATAGCCTTTAAGATCAAAGGTCCATTCAACCTACAATTTTTGATAAATCAAGATCAGGTCTATGTCATAGAGCTCAACATCAGGGCATCACGTTCCATGCCGTTTGTCTCAAAATTCGTACGAATGAATCTCATCAATCTTGCAGCACGAGCAGTACTTGGAAAACCTCTTCCAACTGTTGCAAAAGATAGATGGAGAAAGATACATCATTATGGAATAAAAGTACCCCAGTTTTCCTTTATGCAGCTTGATGGTGCAGATATTATTCTTGGAGTTGAGATGCAGTCTACTGGAGAAGCTGCATGCTTTGGTGATAGTTTCTATGATGCACTTGCAAAGGGACTCACATCTGTGGGGTATTCTCTTCCAAAAGAGGGCTCTGTACTAATTAGTGCGGGAGGATCTGAGAACAAGGAAAAACTACTCCAAACTGCACTCTTGCTCAAAAGCCTAGGATACAAGCTACTTGCAACAGAGCACACTGCAGAATTTTTGTCTGATAAAAGAATAGGAGATGTTGATGTAGTCTATAAAATTAGTGAACCACAACGAAAACCCAACATTGCTGATTTGCTATATGAGAGAAAGATTGACTTTATCATAAATGTCCCAAGTACCTCTACACTTGAAAAATATGTTGGCATGCTTTATGACGAATATCAGATAAGACGAAAGGCAGTAGAACTTGGAATTCCTGTATTGATAACAACTGAACTTGCTGATTCTTTTGCAAAGACTCTAGAGTGGTTACAACATAATGATACCACAAAGAAACCGCTCGAGTCTTACGAAGATGTGGGCTAGTTTTTTTACGCTCAAATTATGTTTTTGAGTATTGATTCGTCTCCTATTATAGAGCCATCAAGTGTGACAATTTTTGCAGAATGGACCTCCTTGATTCTTTCAAGTATGGGAGAGATTGATTTTTTGTGATAACGCTTGTGCGTGGCATAAAAATACTTGTTAAAAGATGGCATTATGATTATTTCAAGATCTCCTTTGCTTGATGGGAAAATATTTTGCTTTTCAGTCTTGATTGATACCCAAAGTCTTTGTCCGTCTAAAACTGAGCCTTCCTGAAAATATACTGGGTGGAGATGGCCCATCACTATTTTATTTACTTGGGAAAAATTCTCAGATGGCATTACATGACCGTGTGTTAACAAAGTATCACCTATGACTAGACCTGATGGGCCAGTCATGGTAACATATTCTGGAACCAAGTGAGCCAAGTTTCCGTCATGATTTCCAGGGATTACTATTGTATTGATTTTTTTCCCAATCTCAAAAAACATTGGCACCATCTGCCACTCTATCTTTGAGATTGAATCTATGCCTGACTTGATGTCTCCCAAGAGAACTAAACTATCTGGTTTTTCAGATTTGATCAATGCATCAAGGGCAAGATGAATTTCTTTGATAATATCCTCTGGTCTTACATTGATATCATTTGAGATCATGCCAATCTCAAACCCAATATGCAAGTCGGTAACAACAAGAAATCTTTGAGTATCTTCTAAAACCAGTGCTGGCTGTGAAGAAACAATCCTAGTCTTTACCATCAAAGATATACCTGCCTTTTTTCAATTAAATTCTTGTGAAAAAAGAGACTGGAAATGTAGAGTCTATCGTATCATCAAATGGCGTAAAATTACACTTGTTTGAGCCAAGCAACAGAAAAATCTGGACTGTTGTTGGAAAGGATAATGAACACTGGCTTGACTTGGATTTGAGGTATTGTTCATGTGAAGATTATTACTATAATGCAATGGAAAAGGGAAGATTGTGCTATCATCTACAGGCTGTTCAAACTGCAATTGGTCAAGACAAAGTCGAGACCATAAAATTCCAAGACTCTGAATTTGAGAGTTTCATCTCTGCACTTGTTCAAGATATTATATAATAAAGAAAAACATTATCAGTAGAATTCTAAATAAAATAATTCTGGAGTAAAAAATAATCTATGATTTACTTGAGAGGTATTGTGAAAAGATCTTCTTTTGAAACTCCTTTCCAGAGTCCAATCATTCCCTCTGCAGGGACTGCTTCCACCTTTGTTATCTTTTGGATCTTTATTTGATCCGGAGTCGGTGGCATCCAAAGCATTGCCATATAGTCACCTACATTTCCTACTGCATCAGCTTTGGCAGAAACTATCTTTTCTTTTGCAAAACCATTTGCGACAAGCGCATCTGTTGCACTTGCCTCTAAATCTCTTCTACCGTGTGTGAAAAGATATACTGATTTTGTTGAATCTACTTGGTTCAATAAAATATGGTTGTCTCATGCTTTAATGAGTATTTCTAAAACCAATCTTTGGAATATATACCTCATAATTGAAGTCGAAAGCATTGGTTAATGTTTTGGTTGTAGGCTCGGGAGGGCGTGAGCATGCTCTGGGTTGGAAACTTGGTCAAAGCCCAAAAGTCGATAAAATTTATTTTGCACCTGGAAATGGTGGAACACAAAACAATGTGAATATTTCTTCAGATGATATTGAAGGTCTTGCCAAATTTGCAAAGGAGAATAACTGTCTAACAGTTGTGGGTTCAGAAGTTCCTCTCTCAAATGGTATAGTTGACGAGTTTACAAAAAAAGGTCTAAGGGTTTTTGGTCCTACAAAAAGTGCTGCTCAGTTGGAATCAAGCAAAATTTGGGCAAAAAATTTCATGAAAAGAAATGGAATTCTTACAGCACGGTTTGAGGTCTTTGATGACCCAAAAAAGGCAATAGAGTTTGCAAAGTCTGTTGATTATCCTCTGGTGGTCAAAGCCGATGGGCTTGCTGCTGGAAAAGGGGTGATTGTCTGCAATACTTCCTCTGATGCAGTTGATGCGATTGAAAAAATACTGGTCCAGAAAAATTTTGGTGATGCAGGTTCAAAAATTATTCTAGAGGAAAGAATAGATGGTGTAGAGGCATCTTTTATTGCACTCTCTGATGGAAACACAGCATATTCGATGGCCACAAGTCAGGATCATAAAAGAGTATATGATAATGACAAGGGTCCGAATACTGGGGGGATGGGAACTTATTCTCCAACTCCTGTAATTGATGATTCCACTGCCGATGAAATTCGAAAAAATGTTATTGAAAAGACAATTTCATCGATGAAAAAAGAAGGAATTGTCTTCAAGGGATTCTTGTATGCTGGAATTATGCTAAAAGATGGCAAACCATATGTCTTGGAGTTTAATGCAAGGATGGGAGATCCAGAGTGCCAGCCAATCATGATGCGTATGGACTCTGACTTGCTAGAGTATATCCAGGCAAGCATTGATGGAACGCTTTCATCATTACCTCAAATTTCTTGGAAAAAATCTAGTGCAGTATGTGTGATACTTGCATCCAAAGGATATCCTGAATCATATCCTAAAGACGAGGAAATTACGGGTCTTGATGATTCTACTCCAAATTCTGCCGTCTTTCATTCTGGAACAAGAAAAGAGAATGGCAAAATCTTGACAAGTGGTGGAAGAGTACTTGGAGTGACTGCATTTGGAGAGACATTGGAAGCAGCAATTGCAAATGCCTACCTACGAGTGGAAAAAATCAACTGGCCTTCCAAGTATTGTAGAACTGATATTGGTAAAAAGGGTCTTACTTGGCATAAATGAAAGGCGAAGCCCCTCTTGTGAGTAAAAACTGAAGCTAACTAATTATATCGAGCATTATGATTTGTTGGAAAGAGCTTAAGTTTTACATGGTTCAACGCTAAATAGATGTTACGAGTCCTCTCTAATGCAATTTTAGATCTTTTTGAAAATACGTCTCGTTATTTGATTTATGATCCAAAAACTGAGATTATCTTTGGTTTTACAAACAATCGAGATTATGCAATAAGCTTTTGTTCGTTGTTTGATTCCTTACCTTCACCAATTCATCTAAAATTTTTTGAAACGGCAGAATCATTCATTGTTATTACTCGGGGTGTGATGGAAAAGTATAAACCGAAAAAATATGAAAAAGACATTTTGAGATCTGAAGTTCTTGAATTTCCAAAGCTTGATCCAAATTTTCCAAAAGAAAACTAGAATGACTCTAAAAAAATCATCGTAATCATTACAACGTAAATTTTTTTTTAAGGCATGATTAGTAATTTCTATTTATCAGTAGAAGTGCATAATGGTTCAACAATACTTTTCAATTCCATGGTCATGTTCAAAGATTCCTTAATTGCTTTAGCGACTTCATCTATTTGATCCATTGGCATGTCTTTGAGAAGATTGGTAGTTTGAAGATCAGCTAATAAACGCCAATAT
>JBOGQV010000280.1:0-3685 GCA_050749145.1 Nitrosotalea sp.
GATTATCTAAATACTGTGCAAAGAAATTTTGTTGCAATGAAACAAGTTTTAATATCAAATTCAAACTTGATTGCTAGAAGAAGAGACTGGGTTGCTAATACCTATTATTCTGCATATGCAAATAATATTGAGATGTTTTCACATACAAAATCTGTTAATGCTAATGGCACCATTACAACAGATGCATTAACAGACTTCTTTATAGAAGGAGTTAATACAACTTTCACAAAAGATTTTACCAATAGCAGTATCCTTCAATTATCTGGTGATGGAGTAACTACATTCCCAGAACAAAGAGAAATTGTTACAGTAATTAGTGATAATGGTATGTACATTAATTCTTCATTTGATTATGTTTATACTGCAAATGTTCCAATCAGTGTTACAAATACATATCCTTCCTTTGTTCAGAATTTCTATGTTAGAAATAGCTATGATCAGGTATTTGTTTGTCTATCAAACAACAATGGTTCTATTTCTAACACAATGCCACAAATTAGTTTAGGTGGTCAATTACCAACAGATCCTTATATTATTACAACAGATGGTTACAAATGGAAATATTTGTATACCATATCTGCTGGTTTGAAACAAAGATATTTCACTCAGGATTGGATGCCAGTTTCTTCCGATACTGGAGTTTTAAGTTCTGTTGTTAGTGGAAGAATTGATATTGTTAATATTCTAAGTGGTGGTATTGGGTATAACAATTCTTCTGCAGCATTTTCTTCTCCTATAATAACTGTTAGTGGTGATGGAACTGGCGCCAATTTAACAGCAAAGGTTGATTCAAATGGAACCATTACTGGAATTAATATCATAAATGGTGGTACTGGTTACACTACAGCAAATATTGTTGTTTCTTCTGGATTAACAGGAGTTGGTGCTAGTATCATTCCAGTTATAGGACCAAGAGGAGGGTGGGGATCAAATGCGGCATTTGAACTTGGTGCAACTAGTCTAATGGTTAATGTTGATCTAAGTGATACAGAAAATGCAACCATTCCTTTAGTTGATGCTCTGGGTAATTTCTTTTCTTATAGACAAATTGTTCTATTGAACAATCCAATGTTGACAACAGGATTAGCTGCTAATAGCATCAATTATGATTTAACTACAATGATTTCTGTTTCTGGTAACTCACCATTTGCTATGAATGACTTAGTGTATCAAAGTCCAACTGGTCTAATAGCAAATGCTTCATTTCAAGGTACTGTTGTTTACTTTGATACAAACAGTAACATATTACACCTAAATAATACTAGTGGAAGTCTATTATTACAGAGTCAGATGTATGCAACAAAGAACGCAAACAGTTCTCCATATGCCACAACTACTGTATTTTCACAGACATTGCCACTAGTTCAACCATTCAGCGGAGTGGTTAAATATATTGAAAATAGGGTTCCTGTTTCTAGATTTCCAGGTCAATCAGAAAGTATAAGATTGATATTAGAGTTTTAAATGAAAATAAGAGTTTGGAAGTAATATGCTAAATTTTGACGTTGCTCCGTTTTACGACGATTTTGAATCTGCCGGTGGAGCGAAAACAAATAATTACATGAGAATATTATTCCGTCCTGGGTATGCTGTTCAGGCGCGTGAATTAACACAGTTACAATCTATTGTTCAAAACCAAATCAAGTCATTTGGTAATCATATTTTCCAAGATGGTTCACCTGTATTTGGTGGACATCTTTCATTAGACACTAGTGTTTCTGCTATTATTTTGAATCAACAATATGCTAATGTTGATATTAACCTTTCTGATTTTTTGGTTGGTGATGAGCCAACTCTAATTACGAATGCTTCTGGTACTGTAACAACAAAAGCAGTTGTTGTTGCTACTGATGATAGTAACACAAACCCAATCATCTTAGTTAAGTATCTAACTGGAAACAAATTTCAATCAAGTGATGTCATTCAGGTTGCATCTGGTGTCCAAACACAGGCTCAATTAGTATCAGCTAATTCTTCAAATCCTGCAACCACAGTAAGCATTAATGATGGTATTTTTTATTCTGGTGGATTTTTCGTACAAGTAAATCCTCAAACAATTGTTCTAGATTCAAGTACAATCACACCAACCTATCGAGTTGGTCTAGAAATTCAAGAATCAATTGTTGATGAAATTACAGATATAAACTTACTTGATCCTGCTCAAGGATCATTTAACTATCAGGCTCCTGGTGCAAAACGTTATCAATATGTTCTAGCTCTATCAAAGAGAACAATAGATTCTATTGATGATAGTGCATTTTATGAATTATTGCGTGTGGAAAATGGTTTGATAACCAAGCAAATTGAATATCCAATTTATGCTGATTTAGATAAAACATTTGCTCGTAGAACATATGATCAGGCTGGTAACTTCACTGTTAAACCATTTGTTATTTCTTTGGGTGATAATATTGCAAATAGTTCTCAATATACTATTACAGCAGAACCAGGAAAAGCATATGTTAAGGGATTTGAATTTGAAACTATAGGTACACAGAAACTTTATGGTGATAAAGCATTAGCAACCAATAGCATCAATTCTTACGGAATGAGTATGGAATTTGGTAGCATCCTCACTGTTGCTAATTTATTTTCTGGAAATACTGGGTTCTTTGATATTTCAAATTTTGCTAATGTTGATCTTCATATAATTCCTAGTGCAAACATCAATTCAAACAGTTCTATTGCATATAGCAATACAAAAATAGGAACTGCAAGAATTAGAGATGTGGAGTTCTTGGGTCTAGGACAATATTATGCATACATAACAGATGTTGCAATATCTCAGAATAGTTTTATAGCATCAGCAGGTTCTGGTAACACAATTACATTCCCTTCTGGTACTAAGACTGCATACGCAAATGCATTTGCTAATGTTATCATTACAGTCAATACCGGCGGAATTGTTGATTCAAAGAGAATTGTATCTTGGGTATCAGGAACTGGTGTTGCCACATTAGATTCTAATCTATCTATTACTGCAAATGCAACTTCTAATTGTACTCTAGCATATGCTATTAAAGATGTTGAGAGCGTTGTAGCTGCTCCTGCAAACTTTACTTCTAACTTAACGGGTAATGTATTTTATAATCAGAATACCAGTGCGGCATTCTATTCTTGTATGGATATTGCTGTTGGTGGAAAGAATATTGCGGGAAATACAGTCCTTTCTGATACACAATTTAACAAATTAATATTTGCATTACCACAAAACTATGTTGCTCAAAATACTATTTCAAATGCAACATTCTTCCATAGAAAGAATCTATTCTCACAAACATTTACATCTGGTAACCTAGCCATTACCAGCGGATCAGGATTAGGAACTGGTGAAACATTCCCCTATGGTTTCACTGCATCATTCCTTCCAGACAATACCGCAAATGCTAATTTCTTGATTACTGTTAGAGATAAACAATCATCTAATCTATCAAATGGTCAAGTTCTAGTATTCAATCGTGGTACTGTCGCTGCTGGCAATGGAGTTCTACAAGCAGATTCAACACATGTAACTCTAGTTTCAAGTTCTAACAACTCATTCATTGGTGATGTTGTATTCACTGTCAAAGTAACTAATGCTGCTGTTTCTGCTGTGGCTCGTAGAACTAAAACAGAAATAGGTAATGTTTCTATCACAGCATTGAGAGCAACTGACAGCAAGAATAATGCAACATTAGTTATTGGC
>JBOGQV010000281.1:0-3554 GCA_050749145.1 Nitrosotalea sp.
CGTATTCCTATTTCTAATGGTAATTGCAGGATTTGCTGCTACTGTATTGTATTTGCCTAATGCCTATTCTGATTTTTCATCTAATGGAAAATACTTGATAGATGCCTCAGGATATCTTTCAGGAAATAAAACTATCTTTGATTCAAATATTGCTTTACAGATTACTACAGGAGCTAAGAGTGGAAGCGACATGCAGGCTGCAATTGATAATGGGCTTGTCACCATATCAGGTGCACATTATCTTAATTCTGGACCATGGCAAATCTCAATCTTACGAGACAGCAAGTATTTTGTTATCCAAGGTGATGCACAGAATGAAAATGGAAATATAGTTCATCTTAATTTATTTGGTAGAATAGTAGGTAGTAGTCAAGACGGTTCTGTCTTTAGTGTATCAGGAAAGATAACAGGCTCTGAAACTTTGAAAGTAAGTTATAGTGCTAAAATAATATCTACCAACACTGTAACCACAATTCTAACTACTACACCAACCACTACAACTCAACAACCGTCATCTTCAACCAAAGTAAGTATCAGCATAGTATCTGGCGCATCTAGTATCAATAATCAGGTACACTACTCTCCATCAAACATACAGGTAACTCCTGGAACAACCGTAGTTTGGACTAACAACGACTCGGTTCCACATAGAATAATGAGTGGTATTGCAAAAGCACTTGTAACTGATCAATCAACTGCAGTCTTTACCTCTGATGGTAAAATTGACAGTGGTACTATTGCACCAGGCCAATCATTCCAATTTACAATAACTAGTTTTGATACCACTCAATCATTAGATCCAAAAATTGCAACACGTTACAACATTCCACAAGATCAGACTGCAGGCGACATTACATTCTTTGATCCTACATACCAATTCATGGTAGGAATTATTGCACCACTATCGCAACCTACTCAAGCAAAAACAGTTCAGATGAATATCATATCTGGCGCATCTGATCCTAACAATGTACAGTTCCTCGCACCATCATCACTCCAAATTACTCCTGGAACAACCGTAGTTTGGACTAACAACGACTCGGTTCCACATAGAATAATGAGTGGTCAGTTGTTATCTACAACAGATAGTACTGGTGGAAAAGGTTCTACTGGTAAACCAGTCAGCCCCCATTTTATATCGGATAATAATATTGATAGTGGTGTCATAGCTCCGGGACAACACTATCAATTTACATTTATCAACACTGGCACTACACAATTTTTTGATCCTACATATACATGGGTAAACGGGATTATCACTTCATCTACTGCAACCACAGGACAAATTACTCCAATCAAAATTAGCATAAACCCAGGATCATCTTTACAAAAAGGAAGTGCAACTCAACAAACGTATAATCAATACAATACGTACTATACACCAGATACTATACAGATAGTTCCGGGCACTCCGATTATTTGGACAAACAATGATTCTATAGAACATACAATTCTTAGTGGAACAAGTACTCAGCAATATGCAACAAATCCATTCAAGCCTGACGGAAAAATAGCAAGTGGTACTATTGCACCAGGCCAATCATTTACAGTTGTTGTAAATGATACAGGAATTGTCAGATTTTACGATCCACAATACACTTGGATGAATGGTTTGATAATCTCAATGCCTCCAACTCAATCATATACAATTGGTGCATCATCTCACAACTCAGGTCTTCACTAAATTATTTGAAATTAATGTAAGACTCTAGTTTTGTCTGGTCAAAGACCATTACAGAAAGATCAGAGAACACTTTTCCCTCCAAATCTTTTACCTTTCCAATAAAATGTGTCTCCTTATCGGTAGTTAGAAATTCAAAAACATGCACCTTTATTTTTGATGTGTCAAAACCATGTTCTTTCAAGTATGTTGCTATTTCAGATTGCATAAAGTGTTTAGAAGGCTCTTTTGGCCAAGGTCGTGGCACAAGTATGACACTAAATCCGTCAATGAGTGCCTTTTGAAGTTCAAGTTTCTTCTCTTCTATGCTTGTAGAAATATGCATTGTGATGACCTTGCTTTTATCTGTCGGTACTCTTGCCTTTGATGCGGCTACTTGTGTGGAACTAATTCCAGGAATAATTTGTACATCTCCAAATATCTCAATTAATCTATCTACCACTTCTGATTCTGAAAAATTCACATCTCCCGTGAAAGGAACTACACATGTCTTATTTCCTAGGGTCTTTGAGACTTTTTGATATGCATCTTCTTGATCTTTCATGGTGATTTCATGTATTTCTTTATTTTTTAAGAGTGCCTCTATTGTTTTGAGAGTATATTTGTAGCCAATTACAATATCTGAATTTAGCACCACTTCTTTTACTATTTCAGTTACATACTTTGGCGATCCTGGTCCAACACCTACAGCAAAGACCTTTCCCATAAATGCCGTTTTGTAATGTTCAATATATTTCACTAATGTTGTATTTGATCTATAGGAAATCACCTTTGCAAGAAAACTGATTCTTTGGTTAATTGAAATAAAAAATACAAGATACAGTGTTATTCTTTAGTTGTATCTGGTTTTGTTGTACTTGTTTGTGGTTGTATTTTTTGTGAAGGTGTTTTTTTCTTACTTTTCATATAAAATACGATGGCACCAATTGCAGCTGCAATTATTCCTGCAATAATTAGTTCTGTATTGTTCATCGCAGCTAGCGAGTCAGAGTCGTATTAAGTCATTGTATTTCTGATTACTTTGGAAACATGCATGGCTTTGAGACAAACTATAGTAATTAAAATTTAGAAATACAAAACTGTAAAACTAGTTTATTTTACCAAACATCGTCTACTTCATCAAGTTCCTTGAATTCCTCAACTGGCTTCTCACGCATCACCTTCAATCGCGCAATGTCTCTATCAAAGAACATGTCTATTGTCCAATCCAAAAAGATTCTTACCTTTTTATCTAAACGTGGTATCTTTGAGAGATAAATTATTCTCCAAAGCATCCAGGCAAAAATTCCATGTAAATGAATACCAAACATGCTTGCAATCGCACTTCGCTTTCCTATGACTGCCATCTGACCTTTTGGCTTGTACACAAATTTTTCTTTCTCTTTATTTGTGATTAGAGCATGAATATTTTTTGCAATAGTTTTTGCTTCTGATTCTGCATTTTGTGCTGTTGGTGGAAGAGATCTGGTTGTCTTTGGATCTACGATGTAAGAACAATCTCCTACTGCAAAAACTTCAGGAAAATCAACGGCTTGAAGAAATTCATCTACAACAATTCCACCTCTGTTAGTTTTGAAGACAGATTTTTTTATGATATCTACCGGTGTAACACCTGCAGTCCATACCAAAGTTCTTGTCTGTATCGCATTTACTGAAAATTGGTTACTAGGATCTTTCGTAGACGGTTGTGCATCTTCGATTAATACCTCATCGCCTGAAAAGCTAGAAAGTTTTGTACTTACTTTGACTTCGATTCCACGTTCATGCAGTTTTTCTAGTGCAAATTTTGCAAGTTTTTCATTAAAACCTGGAAGTATAGCTCCTAGTGCCTCAAGAACAATAACTCTAATGTCAGTTTTTTCAATATTGGGAT
>JBOGQV010000282.1:0-8780 GCA_050749145.1 Nitrosotalea sp.
AAATTGAATATGCCATCACAAAAAAAGGATTGGCGTTAAACCCCGTACTTGAATCAATGGCTGCTTTTTCTATGCAGTATTGTTCCAAGGATATATTCAAAGATGGTAAACCTCGGATCTTGAAAGAAATTTACTCAAAACCCCCCGAAGCTGCCTAAACTGCCGTGTGCGGTGATCTCTAGGTGACTTACCTTGAGTTAATCTGATACACATACCATCACTTACCATTTTAAATACTTACGAGTGTATAGTAACTATACAAATGATATCTAATAAAAAACAAAAACTAGTATTTGAAAATAAGACCGCATGCATACATGGTAACCTGCATGGGCCACTGGTGACAGACAATGTCCGCGGTGAAATCCTGTGTGCCAGTTGTGGTGCGGTAATTACAGACAGGACCGAAGATTCTGGATCTGAACAGAGATCATTTACGCCAGATGATTATGCAAACAGTACAAGAACAGGACTTGGTTCTGCACTATCGATTCATGACAAGGGCCTGTCTACGATAATTGGACACACTGACAAGGATGCATCTGGAAATTCAATCTCCACATACATGAAGTATACCTTCAACAGACTACGAACATGGGATAGCAGAAGCAAATCTAGCTCTGCTGAAAGAAACCTGCGTTCTGCATTTGTCATAATGGGTACAATCCAGCCAAAGCTTGATGTTTCAGATGCCGTAGTTGAACGGGCTGCATATCTGTATAGAAAAGCATTGACAAAAAATATCATTCGTGGGAGGACAATATCTGGAACGATTCTTTCTGCATTGTATGTTGCATGCAGAGAATCTGGTGTGCCACGAACATTGCAAGATGTTTCTGATGCTGGAAATATCTCATTTAAGAATCTGTCAAGGCACTATAGGGTATTTGTCAAGGCACTGGAATTGCATGTGGATTCACTGAATCCATCAGAGTTTGTCTCAAAGATTGGAGCTTCAGTTGGTCTTAGTGAAAAAGCAAAAAGAGACGCACTTGATATCATAGAAAAGGCCAAGCAAAAAGGGATTGTAGATGGAAAGAACCCAGTGTCTCTTGCCGCAACTGCCTTGTTCTTGTCTGCTATATTAAATGAAGAAAAGGCAACTCAGGACAAGATTGCACAAGCATCTGGCATAAGTAGCGTGACAATACGAAATGTTGCCAAGGTAATACGAAAGAGTCTAGAGATGTCAAAATGAGCACCAAAATAATACGGGCAAACGAGCACTATCAAAACAAGATTGACTGGCTTGACACCTATCACCACTTTTCGTTTGCAGACTATCAAAACCCTGACAAGATGAACTTTGGACCACTGCGTGTATTCAATGATGATGTAATACAACCTGGTACAGGATTTGACTTTCACCATCACCGAGACATGGAGATCATAACCTATGTCATAGAAGGGGAACTTGAACACAAGGACAACCAAGGAAATCAGGGAGTAATCTATCCTGGTGAAGTACAAAGGATGACCGCAGGCTCTGGAATAATGCATGCAGAATCAAACCATTCAAAAGAAAAACCGTTGAGACTGCTCCAAATGTGGGTATTTGCAAACAAGAAAGGACTGGCACCATCTTGGGAACAGAAGAAATTCACAAAAGAAGATAGGATGAACAAGCTAGTACCAGTGGTTGTATCTGAAAATACATCTGACTCTAACGCATTACACATCCACCAGGATGCAGCATTTTATCTTGCAACACTTGCTCCTGGAAATGCAGTGGAACACAAGCTAGGTCCTGGGCGACAGTCATACGTATTTGTAATTGATGGTAAAATGACTCTGGGAAAAAATGTAATGCAAACAAGAGATGCTGCCATGGTATCAAAAGAGGACAACCTGGTGATACGTGCCGAGTCTCCAACTGAACTAATACTGGTTGATCTGCCAGAAAAATATATAGTCAATAACTAGATATTTTTTCTAGAGCCGTTTTTTTTCAAATCAATATGAGATTTATAACAACTTGTTCAAGCCAAAATAATGCAGTACAAGTGGATAGCGTTAACCAATACTACGATCTGCATATTGATGGCATCACTTGATGCCAACATCCTAATTATTGCGCTGCCAAGGTTGGTTCCTGACTTACATGTCTCCCTTATTGAGACAATATGGATAATTCTCTCATATGGACTTGTTACAACATCTGTCCTTCTCAGTTTTGGCAGACTGGCAGATATGTTTGGCAGGGTAAAACTGTACAACTTTGGTCTGATACTTTTTACGATTGCGTCATTTCTCTGTAGCCTTGCTCAAACTGGACCCGAATTGATATTGTTTAGGATAATCCAGGCACTGGGGGCAGCATTTTTGTTCTCAAACAGTGCAGCTATTTTGACAGATGCATTTGACGCAAAAGAGCGTGGCAAAGCTTTGGGGTTAAACCAAGTCTCTATTGTGATTGGTTCTGCATTGGGTTTGGTGCTTGGAGGGATATTGACAGAAACACTTGGCTGGAGGGCAATCTTTTGGGTCAATATCCCAATTGGAATTTTTGCAATCATATGGTCTCGAGCAAAACTTAGAGAACTAGGGTCTATTGTAAAAGGCAAGATAGACTGGGCAGGAAATTTGATTCTAGTTGTAGGTCTTACGTTGGTAATGTTTGGAATAACATTTGGTTCTTTGCAAGTGGTAAATTTCCTTGGTGTCATACTTCTTTTGACTGGCGGATTTTCTTTGTTGGCATTGTTTGGATATGTCGAGTCCAAAGTAAAAGAGCCCATGTTTGATTTGTCACTTTTTAAAATCAGGTTTTTTTCTGCAGGAAATATTACAATATTTCTAAATGCCTTGGCAAGGGGTGCCCTGGTATTGATAATGGCATTTTATCTTCAGGGTCCATCAATGCATCTGAGTCCTTTCACAGCTGGCCTTTACTTGATTCCAGTATCATTTACGATTGCAACATTTGGGCCAATAAGTGGATGGCTATCTGACAGATATGGCTCAAAACTGTTGACGGTTACTGGATTGTTATTGTCTGCTGTGGGATTTTTGATACTCTCCCAGATTGGTGCTAGAACAAGTTTTGATGGCTTGGTCTTACCGCTTTCACTAGTTGGTGCAGGCATGGGACTTTTTGCATCTCCTAACAGATCTTCAATTATGAATTCAGTTCCCCCTCAAAGACGGGGAGTAGCAGCCGGTATGAGTACCACGCTTGTAACACTTGGAAATATCATAAGTCTTGGAATGTCGTTTGCCCTGATTGCAAGTACTGTTCCGTTATCTGAATTGGAATCTATTTTCTTGGGCTCTTCTGGCCAAACAGAGTCTGAGGCGACAATTGCTAGTTTTATGAGTTCCATACACGTGATTTTTTACATATCTACATTTGTGCTTCTTGCATCTATCATACCTGCCATGATGAACCGTTCACAAAAAGAACATGTGATATACTAAGTGACTTGGATGGACTTGTGTCTCAAAATAAAACATTAAACATAAAGGCCTCATTTTTCGTCACTAGTTTTGAGTAAGATGAAAAAACTAGATGTCTTTGAAGCTGCCATGTCTAAAATACAAAACGAGTTTTCCACCTGTTCTACAATTCATGCTGACTGGGAATTTGTTCTTACAGACAAGAAGACTGGAGAAACAAAAAATACAAAAAAATTCAGAATGTTGGCAATTCAAAATGATGATAAAAAATATCAGCACATTGCAGTTATTATTCCTGAACTGAGCAGTGAATATGTCCAGATTCCTGATCTAGTGGAAAAATTTCTATTACAGATACATGGCGAGGTAAAACCAAAAGATACTCTTGACACAAAAATGTCAGACATACACATCTTCCAGTTTACCGGTGATGTCTATTTGTACACTGACAAGTTACTTGTGTCAGAAGATGCAATACGCAATCACTTCCAAAAAAATAACCTTGCCCTGCAATCTAGACTAGTTAAACCAAATATGTTCATGTAAAAAACCTGAGATTATTCCAAGATTGAAACTTGTTAATAACGACTAAATATTCGATGATAAAATCATGTGACATGGAAGTTGTTCCAACAAATCGTCTTGAATTATTATCTGAAATGGAGGAAAAGTATGAGAAAAAAGACAAGGAATACTTTGTTGGTCTGTTAAATGACAACGATTTTGTTATACGATGCAGGGCAGTCTGCATTCTTGTAGACATGGGTGGAGAAGATGTTGTTCCACATGTTGCAAATATCTTAAAAAATGATTCTAATGAATTGGTACGACATGAAGCCGCATTCTCCCTTGGGCAGATGTGCCTAAGGAGTGGCATAAAGCCGCTAGAGGATGCAACAACAAACGATCCTAGCTTGTTTGTACGACATGAGGCAGCTGTTGCACTTGGAGTTATAGGCTCTCAAGATGCCAAGGAAACATTGCAAAAAGCACTGGAAGACTCTAGTGAACAAGTAAGAGATTCTGCAGTGGTCGCATTGTCAAACCTGAAATTCATGGAAAGCCTAAGTAAGAATGAAAAGTTTGCCAAGATGACTGGCGGCTAGATTGGCGTAACGACAGTTCCTTCTGGGGTTGACTTGAAGTCATAAATTGCATCAATGTTTGAATTTTCAAATATTTCTGAGTCATGTGTGATGATGATGAACTGGGAAATTGCATCAATGTTTGATTCAAAGGCTTGTGCAAGAACGTTTACAAGGGATTTTCTTCTCTCTTGGTCCAAGTGAGTGGTTGGCTCATCAAGAATGATAAAATTCAAGTTTGATGATCCCATGAAATGAGCCATTCCAAGACGAAGTGCAAGTGCCACACTAACTTTTTCTCCGCCACTCAATGATTCTAGATCCAATTCTAAATTTCCAGAGTAACATGTGATTCCAATATCTCTTGACTTGTCTTCTAGTGTTATCCTCTGAATTTTTACATTAAACGTGGAAAGATAATCTGAAGCCTTTTGTGATATGGTATTCAATGCCCAAGAGCGAAGGCTTGTGGCAACGGGTCCGTCTCTGTTGTAAATCTGACTACGTATTATTTCAAGACTTGACACATATTGTTTTACATCTTGCAGTTCTGATAAAATAAAAACAATTTTCTCAGACTCGTCTTTGTGCAAGCTTAATTTTGTATTTACTGCACCGACTTCTTGATCTAGTGTACTGAGAATTCTTCTTTGTTGTTCTAGTTTTGACTTTAGATTTCTAAAGTTATTGACGTCAAAGCCTTGAGTTTCTTGAACCAATGCAGCTATTGATTTTATTGTATCTGTGGAATATTCGTCAATTGCATACTGTACTAGGTTTCCTACGCTTATCTCAAGAGGAATATCTTTGGTATTGACCTGAAGTCTGGATATCTCCTCTTTCATACTTGTCAAATCATCTTGGTTTTTGATATTATTTAGCAACAAGACTCCTTCTGCCTTTGTGATCTGCTGTAGTTTCATGTCTAGTTCTCTTTTTTTACTCTGAATTGTTATCTTGTTTTTTGTCAAAAGTTCTGTTTTTTTCTTTAATGTCTCAAGCTCTGATATGATGTGTTTTTCATCAAACAGTGGATTGAGTCTATCCACTTTAGAGTCACAGACAGGGCATTTGCCATCTACCAGATGTAGCCTATTTGCAATATCTTGCTGGCCTTGTATGGTTGCTATTTTTTCTCCGGTTTCTTTTGATGCCACATCTATCATATCAATTTCTGTCTGCACTTGCCTCATGTCCGACTCTGTTTGTGGCTTTAATGATATGATTGACAAGCTGTTTGAGCACTCGGCAAACTTTCTCTCTTTTTCCACAAGTTCTTGTTTCATTGAAACTATGGAGTTTCTCAAATATCTGAGAAGGTCATCTTTTTTGTTTTCTAATTCCTTTACCTTCATTTCTTTTGGAATCTCTGATTCGATATTTTGTTGCAAAGCAAAAAACTCTTGCTCTTGTGTTATCTTGTCTGCTTCAAGCTTCTTTTTTTGTGGCTCTAAAGATTCAATTTCTTTAGAGAGATTGTTTATTTTATTTTGTAATGTGTCGATACTTGTATCGTCATAACCCAATCTTGATTTGACAGTTGTTCTAAAAACATCAATTGTTTTTTTCATTGATTCAAAAGCCATGTCAAGCTTGTCTATGCCAATTATTGCATTGACCAACTCTTTGAATTTCTTGGGGTCTGCCTCAATTATTGTCTGTAGTTCTCCCTGTTGGACAATAGATGCTACCTTGAGTTTCTCATAGTCCAATCCTATCAGGGATTCAATTGTTTTTGTCATGGATTCTCCAAACTGTTTTCGCTCTCCTGCGGCAAGCGGGACTAGTTCTCCGTTGATCTTTTCATGTAATACTGCCCCGACTGTTCCCTTGGAGTCTATCTTGCGCACTGCCTCAAACTGCCTATTTCCTATGGAAAACTCTACTCTGGCGTATGCTTGGTTAGTTCCTCTGCGCAAAAGGCCCTTTGTTGATTTTCTGATATGCTCCCCAAACAATGCAAATGTTATTGCATCAATGACACTTGATTTTCCGGCACCGTTTTGTCCTACAAATACTGTTACTCCTCTATCAAATGTTAATTTTGTATTCTTGTGAGACAGGAAATTTTCAAGCTCAATTGATTGCAGCATGTTCTACTCCTTTTCTGAATCTTGCAAAATTATCTACTACTGCTTGACTTGCCTCGTCTGTATTGCCTTTTGATAGTAATGGCAAGAGTTCGTTTATTGCAAAATTTGCCATGTCTGTAGAGCCAAGTATCTCTTTTGCAATTCGATGCATCTCATCTTCAATCTTCAATGGCTTGTCTGTAAAGACAGATCCGATTGATTGCTCGTTTGAAACATGTCTCCAAAAACAACGCAGCACCAAATCTGACAACTTGGAAATCTGTGCTTGTACCAATCCAGGTTCTAATATTTCGCCTGTAACTTTTAGTTCTATTATGGGCTTTCTTGTAAGTGATTTGATCTTTTCAGAAATTGCATCTATCTCACTTGAAATGTTGTCCATTGAAGTACTGATGGAAAACTGTGGACGTGTATCAAGTTTTATCCATGTCGGAGATGGTTCTTGTCTTGAAATGTCTACTTGGTAAAATCCCTTTTGTGTTTCTTTTATTCCCTCACTTGATGTGAGTTCAATCGATCCAGGGTATGCCACTGGGCCTCCTAGGTGAGAAAACTGTTTCAACTCTTTTTCGTGGAGGTGACCCATTGCATAATATGTGAAACTCTTTGGTAAATCAACTGAATTTATCTCTCCTGCAAATTTGTTTATTTCAGTAATTCCCTGATGCAAAACTAGTATCTTGTGTCCTTGATGTTTCTTGGCTTCTGCATCCACTCTTGCAAAATCTTCCTCAAATGATTCAATCTCTGCCTTTCTGCGTTTGTCAAATCCTGTTATGAAAACATCCTTGTAAACAAATGGCTTGCCGTTTCCAATGTATTTTGAAAATTCTAGATTGTGGTATACAAAAGGAACAGGTGTTGCCCTCATCCTGCTAATGTCGTGCTCTCCCAAGATGAAAAAAGAATCAATGTTATTTTGTTTTAGGCGTTTTAGGGCATTTGCTAAAACAACAATTGCCTTTCCACTTGGATTTGGAACGTGAAATATGTCTCCAGCAAGTATGACAAAATCAACATGGTCTTTTATGGATACGTCAATTGCCTGGTCAAATGCAGTGTACACGTCATTTTCACGCTCTTCTGAGTGGTATTGTACAAAACCCAAATGGGTGTCAGAGATATGTGAAAAGATCATCTCAATCAAGCAACAAGTCTTTTTGAATCATTGACTTGGTTGATTCTTTTGCAATGTCTTTGAACTTGTCAGCCTGATTCCATTCTGATACTGCATTTAGGTCAGAGCCTGATTTCTTGCTCTTTACCTCATCTACATGTACAATTGATGGCAGGTTTACCCACTGTCCAATCAATACTGCATCGCCTATATTCAAAGATGAAAGCTGTGAGAGCAGATCCTTACTTAACGACTCTGCTGCAGATGCAATCTGTTGTTGATCATCGTCTTGAACTATCTTCATTATTGCAAGAGAGCCCATCTGACTTAGTACGTTGGGATCTATGTTTCTTGGTCTCTGTGAAACAACTCCAAGGCCAATTCCAAATTTACGACCTTCTCGTGCTACCTTTGATGCCCAGTATTTTGTATCAGTGTGTTCTCCTTTTGGAATGAAAACATGCGCTTCTTCTATTATTACAAATATTGGTGCAAGAAACTTGTTACTTTTTTTACCAGATGACTTTCCTTTTCTTTCCCAGACTGCATCTTTTCTATGTTGCAATAATTCCTGTAAATAATATGCTAGTCCAGCATTTGCCTGTCTTTCACTGAGTTCTGATATATTCAACACGTTCACTCGGCCTTCTTTGATTAGATCTACTGGGTCTCCACAGTCTGGGTCTAGTATATCTGAGAATCTGTGTTTTGCATCATCTATTTTGTCCAGTACTCTGCTTGCACTGTCTGCATAACCTTTGGTGGTACGCCCAAATGATGAAGTACTTTCTTCTAGGGCTTGCCAGAAATCCTTTGACTGTTTTACTGACTCTGTAAAAGATTCGCGCAATGCTCTTTGTTGCTTGTCTGCATTTTCCCTGAGTTCGATTACTTCAGCTAACTTGTCTGCAGGTAATAGTCTTGGATTTATCTTTGCTAGCATGTAATTCATTTTTGGAACATCAAGATTTTCATAATCATTGTGGTAATCAAAAATAATCAAGGTGCCATTCAATGATGCAACATGTCTTGCAATTAGGGATACCAGATTACTTTTTCCCATGCCTGTCATTGCAAGTATGGCTAGAT
>JBOGQV010000283.1:0-1983 GCA_050749145.1 Nitrosotalea sp.
AGATATTCTTTTACGCTTTTCTCAGAAAAATGAAGACAGTTGTGTATGTATAATTGACATTGTACAATCTACAATGCTTACTGTTAGTTTGTCAAATGAACAAATCAAAAATTTTTATGGAATTTTCATTAATTCCATAGCTGATATTGTAAAAAAATTCAATGGTCTAGTGGTAAAAAACATTGGAGATTCATTATTATTTTATTTTATAAAAATTGATTCTAATGATGCAGATTATTTCAAAAATGTACTAGAGTGTTGCCTGACAATAAGCGATTCAAATTCGGAATTAAATAAAAAAATGGCTAAAGTAGGCCTTCCTGAAATCTCTTATCGCACTAGCATATCTTATGGAACAATTAGTATTGCAAAGGTATCTACATCATCAGTTGATGATATTTTTGGCGTGACTGTAAACAGGTGCTCTAAGATAAATCGATTTGCCTTACCTAACGGAGTGATTATTGGAAGTGATGTTTATGAAAAGGTGAAAACCTTCAATGATTACCAGTTTAGAAACATGAATGCTACAGTTGGAGACCAATCAATTTATTCGGTATTTCTAGTTACTAGAAAATAATTGTTTTATTTGATATCCTGAGTAAAAAAAAGTTAAACTGGTACAAAATGGAATGCAAAAATATGCTGTACAGTGTGGTGTGCTGCCCGATCTACCACTGCAGTTCTTTTTTAGGCTCTAAAATTAGAACGCAAATCAACCATGGAATTTTTGAGGCATATTAATAATACAGACCATCACTAATTCTGTATATTGAACAAATATGCCGTCATCATCATAGTTACAGTTGTTGCGATTTCCGCATTTGTAATTGGACACAATGTTGGCAGTTCAATGGCTTCAAGTGGAATTTCAAATACAATGCCTTGGCCAAATGTTCACCAAAATGTAGAAACTGATTTCAATCCCACAATAAAATCGCCAGAAATTGAAAATGATTCATTTATCCATCCATTTGCCGTTGTTATTGGAGATTGTCATATTGGAAAAATGGTATTGATGGCTCCTACGTCTGTCTGTAGGGGCGACGAAGGAACTCCGATATACATTTCTGATTATTCTAACGTTCAAGATGGTGTGATCCTACATGCACTTGAAACCACATTAGATGGAAACAACATTGATGGAAGACGATTCTCTGAAAGTGGTGACAGATTATTAGCAAATGATTCAAGATTTGATCAAGGGTATGCAATATTTGTAGGCAATAAGGTGAGTCTTGCACATGATTCTATGGTACATGGGCCTGCATGGATTGGAAATAATACTTTTGTTGGGATGAAGAGTCTTATCTTTGATGCAAAGGTTGGAAGTAATGTGGCAATCGGAGTCTCAAGTACTATAACAGGCGGTGTAGTCATAGCAGACAACAAATTTGTTGCTCCTGGAAGTGTAATTACTACACAACAGCAAGCTGATGCGTTACCTTCTCGCATAGGAAGTCCATATGAAAATATCAACAAAGCCGTTTTACATGTAAACGAAAATCTTGCAGATGCATATAATCACCAAGATATTCAAAAAATAAAGTATTACAGAGATGTACTCATGGAAGAGGAGGGACTCTTGACTACCAAACCTTCACCCTGAGTTTGTATGTTGTTTCTTGATGAAAAATTGAAGCCATTGCAACTTTTAATATTGTAATTCCATAGCAAGTAGAATGGAATTCTAAATGAATACAAAATTACTCACCTCATTACTTGTCATAGCATCCATAGTTGCTCTTACCCTGGCTGTTTTTGTAGCATTTTTTCAGCAAACCCAGCCACAAAATGACGACATTTTATTTCAAGCATCTTCACTGAATTCTCTTGTAAACGGATCCTACCAAGGAAAAATTACCTCACATGATCTTCTAAATCACGGAGATTTTGGACTCGGTGCAGTGGAATACATGGATGGTGAACTAGTGTGTCTTGATGCCAAATGTTATAGAGTAACTACAGATGGTATGGCCCATG
>JBOGQV010000284.1:0-13903 GCA_050749145.1 Nitrosotalea sp.
TGATATCATCAAAGCTATTCTGTTGCATCTGTTGTATTGCATATGCTCTAGTTATTCCTTGGCCTACCGGCATGTTCAAATCTGATAAAACTTTCATCTGGTTTGTAATTGCATATGTTGTAAACACATTAAGAAACAATGCAAGACCTAACATCATTATTATCATTGCCACTGATATTCCAATTCTTAAACTCGTGCTTGTCTTACGGTTCTCCAAAATCAGTTATCTCCAAAAACTATGTTTCTATATGTCATGGGCAGTCGTCACTTGTTTAATGTCATTAAACTTGCTTGTATGTTATTACCTGTGTCAAATAGACAAACAATTGATTTTTTCATTCTTGTCTATCCTGTTCTACTTGGACCTACTGGAACTGAAGTACCTTCGTATCCATCCCAATCTTTGAATCCTTGTTTAGCTTTTTCTCGCCATAAGTAAATTGGCCACCCCTCAATCTGAGTAATCAATGCCTGTAGTGTAAATGGTTTGTTCATTACTTCTACGGTCTCATTTAACTGCCTGAGTTTTTTTATCAAACTGTTACCATATCCCGTTATGAAAATTATTCTTTGTTTGAGATTTATTTTTTGTATCTCTTTTGCCACATCAATTCCGTCCATTCCTGGCATATTTTGGTCAAGTATGATGAGATCAAAGTATGGCTTGTCCCCTTCAACACCTTGTTTTACATAATCATTATACGTCTGCAGGCACTCTATGCCATCTCGTGTTGTTATTACTAAATGCCCTCTTTCTTCTAGTGCCATTTTATACGAGTCGGCAAGATCCTTGTAGTCTTCCGCTACTAGTATTCTCAAAGACCAATCTTTCAACAATTCTAACAATGCCGTGGAATTGATTTAGTGTCTTGTATGTTCAGAGTAAACAAATTGAGAATATTTCAAT
Source organism: Nitrosotalea sp. (assembly GCA_050749145.1). GTDB lineage: Archaea > Thermoproteota > Nitrososphaeria > Nitrososphaerales > Nitrosopumilaceae > Nitrosotalea. The sequence continues at coordinate 908 of JBOGQV010000284.1, forward strand.
TCTGGATAACTTTTAACCAGTTCTGCTTGGACCTACAGGAACTGATGTTCCAGTATGTCCATCCCATTCTTTGAATCCTCTTTTTAGCATTTCACGTAATTTAGAAACTGACCATCCTTCAACCTCTGCAAGCAATGCCTCAACTGTAAACGGTTTGTTCATGACTGATGCATTATTAGTTAACTGTTTGAGCTTTTGTGTGACATCATTACCATATCCAGTTATGAAAATTATCTTTTGTTTCGAATTTACTTTTTGAATCTCCTTGGCAGTCTCAATTCCATTCATTCCTGGCATATTTTGGTCAAGTATGACAAGATCAAAATGTAACTTTATTTGTCCATCCGGTTGTTTTGTATATTGTTTGTACACTCTTTGACATTCTATACCGTCTCTTGTTATGATGACTTCATGTCCTCTTTCTTCTAGTACCATTTTATACGAGTCGGCAAGATCCTTGTAGTCTTCCGCTATCAATATTTTGAGAGTCATTGACTTTGGCATATTATACCCAATTAACATATTTAGAAACTTGTGTGTTTGGATCATACAACAAGATATTATTGAAAAATAAAACTAAATTAAAATCTAAACTATTTTTAGATATTTTTCAAATTCTATCTCGCTTTCTAATAGTTTAATGTATCTAGAATCTAATGAAATCATATGATCAATAAGTGGTACTAACTCTTCCTCATTTCCTTGCTTGAGCGTACTAAATGATTTATAATATAATGCACTAGTATTATCTGGATTTAATTTTAAAACTAAATCATAATATTTTATGGCCTCATCATGTCTTTCTAGAGATGCCAATATTCTACCTACCTGTAAAATCACTTCACCATACTGAGAATTTTGATTTATAATACATTGATAGCATAACAATGCTTCCTCAAACCTTGATAATGATTCTAATGCAACACCTTTGTGGTATAGTGCAGGTAGATATTTTGGATTCAAATCTAATATTCCATTAAAACATATAATTGCTTCATCAAATTGACTTGTTTCCAATAAAGACATACCTTCATTATATGACTTCAATTTCATAAAAAGTGATTTTTTATGCGATGATGCAGATACATGATCCGGTTTTATCTTCAATACTGACTCGTAACACTCTACTGCTTTTCCGATCTGTAACAGTAATTCGTATAACCTTCCTCTGCTGTATTGTATCTTAAAGTTACTTGGAATTATTGATAACATGATCTCAATTACTTCTAATGCTTTTGAATACTCCTTTGAATTGTAATGAAAGTTCATAAGACCTGAAAGTATGATGTTTAGATTTTGTTGTTTTTTTATCTCTTTGAGCGGAGATTTTTTTATTATTTGTTCATAGAGAGTTATTATTGGTAGGAATTTTTGTCTAATCTCAGTAGATATTTGTAACTGTTTTAATTCAAAGTCTGACTCGAATCCAGCTGTAGATAATTCTTTTTCCAGTATTCTAGTTATGATATTTAGTTGAATCCGTATTTTTTCATCATCAGGGTTCATCTGGTCTCCTGAGATCAATGATCATAAAATATTCATTATTCACCAAGAAACTGTATCAAAGTAGCTTAAAAATACGTGATTGTTTGGTTACAATGAGCTTTAATCTTTACTGATTTTTACTATGTTATTCTCTAATTTGACAGCTTGATAGTGGTATTGCCATACTCTCAAAAAGCTTACTTAATTCATCTGACTTGACTGTGCAGATTACATGCAAGAGAATGTTGTTCAGACCGGTCTGATTTATGCCGGTGTGATTACCTTCATTGATTTGATTCAAGGATCTAGTGAGATTTGCTAACTTATCAGGAGAGAATGAAACACTTGCATTAAAGTCTCCTATAGTCTTGTTATTCAGAAATCCTTGTAGTTTATCTAAAGTTAGGTCAAGTGTAGCGTTATTTCCCAACATCTTTGATAATTCTGCTGGACTCACATTCAAATTGGTATTATTTCCCATCATTTCTGATAATTGCTCAGAACTCGGGTGCATCTCAGAGTTCTGTATTTTTGTATTATTGAGGTAATTTGACAGTGCAGATTCATTTCCCAACATCTTTGATAATTCTGCTGGACTCACATTCAAATTGGTATTATTTCCCATCATTTCTGATAATTGTTCGGGACTCATATTCAACTTGGTACTGTTTCCAATTAAATTGGCAAGCTGTTTTGGTGTCATCTTTATGGTGTTGTCACTCATGTTTGAATTATCTAATGACTGATTTGTGTCATTCAGTGGAATGTTTGAATTGGATTTTGAAGGAACGTCAAGCACCTCAATGTTGTTAGAAAATAGGCTTGAAACATAGAGTTTGTTTGTTATTGGATTTATCGCGATATATTGTGCTGCAATACCTGACTTGAATTTATTTATGACAGTATTTGTATTTCCGTCAATTTCAAAAATTTCTCCTGTTTGCTCGTTTGTCTGAAAAATCTTGTTGGTTAATGGATTTGTGATAATTCCCCATGAACCAGCACTGGTGGGTATGTCTGCAATTATCTGATTGTCCGTTCCATTGATGACTGATACAGAGCCTGCTCCCCAATGACTCACATATACTAGATTCGTCAGTGGGTTTACTGCAATTCCCCATGGACCACCATCTACATGTATTGTATTGATTACCCTACTGTTGACACCGTCAATAACTGAAACTGAATTGGAGAGACTATTTGCAACATAAATGCGATTTGTTGTTGGATTTGCAATAATTCCCCATGGTCCGCTTTGTACCTGAATGTTTGAAACTAGATTGTTTGTAGCGCCATCAATTACTGATACTGAATCTGAAAGTAAGTTTGTAACATAGATTGTGTTGGTAGAAGGGTTGACTGAAACTCCCCATGGATTATTTTGTACTGCAATATTTGTAATCACTTTATCCGTACTTCCATTTATGACTGAAACTTGACCGTTTAGTCTATCTGTCACATAGATATTATTTGTTGTAGGGTTTACATCTATGCGAGCGATACCTGTGTTTGAAAACACTGAATTATGATTAAGTGAAATTTTGTCTGTTATCTTGTTTGTAACCCCATCAATTACAGATATGATGCCTGTGACAGAACCTGTCACGTATATCTTATTTGCAGTAGGATTGACCCCTATGCCCCTGCTTCCCCAACCAGTATCAACGCTAGTCATTGCATATGTAATGTGAGTTGAAATACTACATGCTGCAATAATGGCCATTATAAGCACATATCCACTACTATTCATCCTAATTCATTATCTTGTTTTTCATGTTCATATAACAATCTGCAATATTGTTTACAAATGGAGTTCCAATTTGGCCATGACTGGAGATTTGGGAAAAAGCAAGAACTGAGAACTATGGCGTTTCGGTGGGAATGATAGGCCGGTCCTCAGATCTTATAGATATAATGTATGGGGTTTTAGATTAGATTATGTCTGTTTAAAATAAACAAGCTATTACGGTAAATTAGATATATGTAAGACATTCATGTCTATTCATGCATGTTTTGATAGCAGAAGACGAAAAAGATCTCTTGGATCAGTACAAAGACATGCTAGAAGAAAAAGGTCACAAGGTAACTGCTTCTGCAAATGGGGATGAATGTATCAAGATTTATCGTATCGAGTCTGAAAATAGCAAAAAATCTAATGACATGCAGTCTCCGTTTGATGCGGTCATTTTAGATTATCAAATGCCGTTGAAAAATGGACTTGAGACTGCAAAAGAAATCTTGGAGATGAATTCGCATCAACGAATAATATTTGCATCTGGTTTTGTCCAAGAAACATTTTTTGAATCTATCAAGAGTATAAAACAAATAACTGAGATAATGAAAAAACCATTCCATCTTCAAGCATTGGTAGATACATTAGAAGACAAAGAGATTTATCAACAGTTAGAAAAATTAAACGTGGATATTGCTGCCATTAAAGAACTAAATCCCTCACATGCGCAGATAAAAGCATATTTTGATGTCTTGTGTCAATTGCAAAAGGGACGAACATTCTAAATTACTTTTATGCCCCTACGTCGTCATATTAAAAAACAACTATTAGCTACTGCAAAAATCATCTGATGGTTTTACATTGTTGTATAGTTTCTGTAATGCATTGATGTCACATGATGATATGTACGAATGATCAGTAGCGATTGAATCATGCATAAGATCTAATGGATTACTTGTATGTGATAGGCCTAAGGCATGTCCAAACTCATGTCGTACTATTGATTCAATTTGAACGTCAGTTAATCTGTCTGCACCATATATTGTGATGAATGCCTTTAGTATCTGGTTTCCATCTACTATGATTCTTGTAATGCCTGAATACCCGTCTCCATCCTTGATTGTGGAAAGTGTTATCACTATCTGACCTTCTCCATTTGGCGATTGGATGATGGTGAATTTCTCTGGAATGTAGTGTTTTGTGTCTGTTGCTGATTGTATTGCACCTTGCCATCCTTTGAAATATGTGATGGTTTCCGAATTTGTATTATAACTTTGAGATTTATCGCCCGTAATAGTTTCTGTTGACATGATGGCGTTTTTCACAGCCTGAACATTTTGATTACTTGCACTTGCGTCATTTTCTATATTTACAACCAATGGTGTACTGTGGATTATGTTCCAGTATTTGTAATCATCAGTAATGCTTCCACGTAGGTTTTCTATCAGATATCTGGTCTTTATTGATGAGCCTGTGTCTGCGGGTTGTATTGCATAGTTTGTTGCTACAAAAAATAACAAAACTATCACAACTGGCAATATCAAAAGTTCTATCTTGAGTATGGTCTTGGCACTTAGTTTTTGAATTCTTTTTTTGACCAATATGATTTCATGAGAGATTGTGTTTTGTTTTTGAAGTAACTCGCTAATCTCATGTTCAGGTTCAAGATGCATATAACCCTGTTTCGTTTTTGTCTCATCTTGTATCTCTAATAATTGGATGTACTCTGTAGTTCTGTTAAGCTCTTTTGTTAGATGTTCAAGTTGGCTTCGTAGGTTTTTTATTGATTCTTCTTTAGCTTGCATTCTTTGAGTCATGTTCTATTCTCTCATGCCAGTGTCGTAATCAAATCCCATGGTGTTAGTACATTATTCTGAGTCATGACAAATGCATTTTTCATACCTAACATGATTTTACACATCTCGGGCACTGTGATATTGTCAGAAATTATGCGACCCGTTTTCAAATTTAATGCACTTACTTTTGAGTCCAAAAAATTATCAACACCATCCAAATAATTAAGATCTGATATTTTTTCAAATATTGTCTGTGGTGTCACAAATAATGGAGTGTGTTCCAAAATAACAACATCGGTATGATTTCGTAACATCTCGCTTATGACAAAACCTACACTGTCTTCTTTTTGAAACGTAACGACTTTCTTGGAAGGCATATCTGCAACCTTGATTCTTGTGTCACAGAGTATTCCCACCTCTAGGAGGCGTCTTGCAGATATGGTTGAAAATTCCCCATCTGTTGTTTGAATCAGGGCAAAATCTCGGCCCATTCCATTCATTTTCTTTAGTAAATCATACACTCGCATTTTTGGTGATACTTTTTCTAATTCACTAGTCATAATTTCATGAACTGTCTGCTCTGAGAAAAAACTATGAGTAGGATTTGAATATAATCCCTGCAAGATTTCCTTACTTCCAATCATGCCAACAGGCTTGTCAGATTCCATTGCTACTAAATTATTGGTATGAGTTGCAAGAAAGCGTACAAGCATAGATGTTGCAACCCATACTTTTTCTTTACTTTCAATTGTTGCCATTGATGAACATACTAGCAGGTGTGGTAAAATTTCTTCAATAGTGCAATGATTAAGATCTTTTCCTAATGTTGAAGGTGAAAATAGTATGGATTCTTTTTTATCGCGAGTTTTTATTTTGCTCAATAGATTATTTTGTAAATTTGATATAAAACGACTATTCACTTTGGTTTACCCCTCGGGTGAAATACTCGTTTATTGTGACTTTGAATTTCATGATTTTATTTAAAACTTTCAAATGATATTTTCTAGTATGTTCGCATTGAACAGACTTGTGTTTGACTTAATTATTGGAACACGCTGTTTTTGAAAATTTGATAAATATGTTGGCTAGTCTGTTTTATTTAGATTGCATGGTTGTACTAGACTGTGTTTTCTTAAATGACAACATGCTCTTCTTTTTGATCAAGACCCCGCTTATTGCAATTGTTCCAAGTACAATAATTGGTAATGTATCGATCCCTCCTACCTTAAATGACTTCAAATTTGTCTGTACACTACCTAGTGCTGATAATCCGGATGTGGTTGCATTGGAACTAGATGAGTCTAATTCTGTTCCATTGACTGTTACCATCTTGCTCACATGAGAGGGAATGTATCCCAAACCTGTTGCATTAGTGGCAATACTTACTGTACTTCCAGCATTGGGTAACAACACTATGTTTGCAGTCCCATTTTGGTTTGTTACAGAATCACTGTTTTGAATTATGGCCCCGCTCACTTTCCACTGCACTTTCATATTTTTTAGTGGGTCTCCATGGTCTTGAGCAGTTACACTTGCCATGAATGTCTCACCGGATAATGCAGAAGTTGGAGCAGATAGATTCAATGTGGGAGATAGACTATCTACAATTATCTTGTAAGTAGAAAGGGGCATATCATCTGCAAGTACTGACACCTGTGACGTTCCTACTGCATTTGGAGTTATATCAATTGGAGCATAATATTGTCCCTTTTCAATTGTAATGTTACCGGGAAAGGTTACGACATCCTTATTGCTTGAAACCACTTTCAAAGTAATATCTTTTTGAGCAAATACGGGATTTGACTTGGAATCAAAAATCTGTACAGTCATGGTATTTTTCATATTCATAAAGATTGGACTCAAATAATCTAGCATTACTTGCGATGGAGAATTGTTGACTGTCTGGAGAGTCATTGAAGTCTGATAATTGTCTGAAATTAGATTAATGGTTGAAGTGCCAGTTTTTGATGAACTAGCATTTGTCAAAATAATGGGATCCCCCCTATGAATTGTAGTTTGTTGAATGGAAAAATAGTCATCAGGTATGACCTTTAAGATGGAATCGCTTGAAAAATAAACCGGTATGCCTGAAGAATCAGATTGGTATAATGCAACTGGAAAATTACTATTACTCAGTATGTCTGGTACTAAGGGTTGTGCTACAAGCTTAAATGAATTACTTGCTGGTAAAGAAATTACTGGCGAAATAATTTGATCATCGTATGTTACAACATGTAACGATATGGTAGTTGGTATGCTAGTACCAACTTTGGCAAACACTGGGGCAACACCTGATCCTTTGTTTAGCATTACTTTATCAACCGTAAGTGAATTTGCATCAGATGAGTCAATTTCTACCTGAAAATCATGACTTGCTATTATGGGGTTTCCGTCTTTGTCCTCTAGATGTAGAACTCCTATCAATTCTTCTTTTCCAGTTGCTAATATTGGTAAAATATCCAGTCGAGCTGACTTGTCATCATAAAACTTTGTAGTATAAGCCGTTATCTGATTTTGTTCTGCATTGACATATCCATTTGGTGCTGCTGCGAAAACATTGTATGTGCCATTTGCTGCCGCTTTAACGGCTATGTTTGTGTATCCCCAGTAGGAGCCTTTCTTTATTATGATTGGCGCGTTTGATTCTACGTTTTGAATTATAGGGCTTGAATTTGTTACATTTGCATTTGGATCATTGATTCTTACTGGAATTATTATGTCCTCTTTTGCGGGAGTAAGAGCACCTGAAGAATCTGTTAATTGTGCAACCGCATAAGATATTGATGATTGATAGTTGTTGATCTTTTGAGGGAATACATACAGGTGTATGGTTGGAGACCCAGTTTGACTAACAGTGATGGTAGCACTTGCAGATTGAAGTGAGTTTGTAGATGCAAAAATTCGTGTAGTTCCTATTTGTTTCACTTCAAATTTTCCAACCCCGTAATATTCCCCAGCTTTTATCAGAATGTGTGTATCTGTTAATGTCACTACGCGGCTATCTGCTGTTTCGAGGTTTACAAGAATGTCATCTTTTGCAATTGCAGGTGAATTGTTATTGTTTATTAATTCAACAGTAAAGTATCCCATATGTGGTCCATTGATTGAAAAAGTTGATGGTGTGGATTGTACTAATAATTTGACGGGATAATTTTCATTTCCATGTATTGTTATTGGAATCTCTTGTGGTATAAAACCTGGTGCACCTAACTCAATTTTTGCACTTCCTTGCCCTGATGTTTTTAATTTAATGTTTGTAATGAAATTATCACTACTGTTTTCTATTCCATCCACCCGTACAATTGAAGAATCTGTTGATGAAAATATCATATTTTCAATTTTTTGTGGGTAAATGTGACCATTGTGCATGGCATATACTTGTAATATTCCATCTGAATTCTCAATTAGTTTCTGAGGTACTAGTCTGACTCCAAAATTATAGTCGTCCGCAGCATATGATTTTATTATCCCAATGCTAGAAATTATAATTAAAATTAGTAATATGGTCCTCAATCTAGAAAAAATACTCTAAAACCTGATATAAGATGGTGTATGGTTAATTTGAACGAAATTCAATATTCTATTTTAGATTGAATTGGTTGGTATGATGGTACAATTGTATGTATTGGAATAATCCTATGCTGATTGGTAGACAACTTCAACAGGTTTTGATTTTTTCCACAAATGTTCACATAAACTAAAGATGTTGTTCACAATCTCAGTTGAGTTGGTATGAACTATTGAATCTGCATCATCATTTAGATCCATTGTTCCTTTCATGGAACCAGACATTACAATCTGTTTGTCTTTTTCCGCCACCATTCTTCCCTTGGATGGCAATTTCCCGAGTCTTGTTTCAGTTGCACCTAATTTTTGTACTAGGTTTATGGCTTGTTTGTTTTCAACCTCTGTAATGATTCTGACTTCTCCACCTTTTTTGATACAATCTTTTATTTTTTCAGGAATTGCAGTGTGATACATTCGCATTATGTCTTCGACTGTACTTACAACATATACCACATCACTTGCTTCATTTACTAGTTTTCCAATTCTTGCATAGATGTTTGATCTACCTTGTATTATCGAAAATGATGACATGGAATTATCAGGTGTTGGTCGTTTTAGTTCTTCAAGATTTGTAACAACCTGTTTTGATAGTTTTTCCATGGTCGTTATTTCATCTTGTTTTTTCTGAATGATTCCTCGAAATGCCTCTTCGGGATTTACAGATTTACAAATCGTAGGATTTGAAAGTGTAGTTGTAATCAATCCCAGATTTCGTAACTTTGTAAGTGCTCTGTATGCCTTACCCCTATCAACATCTAGTTTTGCAGAAAGGCTTCCAACTGTCACCTCTCCTGTTCGAAGCAGACCCAAGTAAATTTTAGCGTCATCACCTTCTAGACCAAAATATTTCAATGTTGCAAATAGATCTTCTTCGGTATTCAAAACTGTACACTCCTAAAACTAAATTTCTGATCGAAATGATGTGTCAAATTAGAATGAAAAATTTCAGTTTTACCGGTTTTGAGCACAGAAGCATATCTAGTTAAATGGTAATTGCATTCTATGATGTCGATCATTGTAGATCGGTCTCTCTTGTTGTAAGTATATAAGCCGATTGATCTACACTGCCGCTTATTTTGTCTAATGCCGTTGACAATTGATGAATCCTTGTATTTTTCTGTTAATGAGAGTGAATTCATCATGTTGATGTAAATTCATACAATGATATGAGCAATTGTTTGTATAAAATAAACAAACTCAATCTACGCATGTAGTCATCGAGGACTTTAGCAGAGACCTAAAACTAGATTTTGAAATAAATTATCATTCTAAAGGTATGCAATTTGCTTGTAATGGTTTCAAACTATCATAATACTTCCAAATGGCATGGTACATTGTAAGATGTTGTTTGTTACGTAGTTCGATTGTTTATCTATGGTGGACATATGATAGATGTAATATTGTATTATATCATGAATTGATGGGACTTGATTAAATTATTACATGCCAGATCTATATCGAACCCTGTCAATTCTTCACAAAGTTATACAAATTAAAACATGATATAAAATAACAAAATCTTACACTGTATGATTTGACAAGTCATTGTATTGTCTACCTATGCTATTTTTCATCAATGTACCTGTTTTTCAACTATTTTTGTATGTTACAGAAAAATATTTGTGATACGTAAAACCATTCTTAGGACTAGGGTCAAATAATTGAGGTATATCAGTAAATAAATTTGAGAAATCTTAATTTATTCATGGATGTAAATTTATAATAATTGATGTCATTTGACATATTTAGCATCAGAATTTTATTGGCAATAAGCATGTTATGTATTGCATCATACACAGACATCAAAAAGAGAGAGATTGATGATAGAATATGGATGATTTTTGGGGGGTTATCTGTAATTGTCTTGTTCTTTACATCTGACATATTACACTCTTTTGTAACTGTGGGGGTTTCATTAATTGTTGCTCCTATCGCTCTGATTGTATGGCGCATTGGTTTTTTTGGAGGTGCAGATGCTTTTGCATTAATTGTTTTAGCATCTCTTGCACCTGAAGCCACACTTTCTAGTTATCAGGTCAATCCATTTACGACATTGATTAATACAGTCTTACTTTCAATCATTCCTGTACTAGTAAACGTAATTCGAAATATTGTTTCCATACTAAAACATGAAAACATTTTCAAGGGTTTTGAAAATGAAACACAAAAAAATAAGATAATTGCCATATTTGTGGGTCATCGCTCCAAAAATCCGAGATTTAGTTTTTCTATTGAGAAAAGGGATGGAGATTCACGTAAGCTTGATTTTACATTAAAAAATGCCGATAATACAGAATTTTGTTCATCGTCTGATACATGGGTTACTCCGGGGGTGCCATACATGATCTACATCTTTGGCGGTTTTATCGTCCAACTTGTCTTTGGAGATATGATCTTTAACTTGATTGGGATACTATAGTGTACACCATATTCTATAGTATGGATGCTCTAAATGGAAAAATTCAAGACTTATTAATTGTCAGACGAGAAATTACTCCATGGTCCTAAAAATAGGGATTGTATTATCTGTGATTTCCATAATTTTACTCTCAATTTACGGCGTTGATGCAATAATGACTATAACTGAGAATCTAGGCCAACAAGACACTGCTTTTTTGCACACTGATGCCAAGACCAGGGGCATGGTATTTGGTCTCATACCTGCAATTTTGTTAATATTGTCGTTTTTTATCACAAGAAAGGAACCATCGAAAGTTTTGGGTGTCTTGATAATAATAGGGGGTGCGCTGATGGTAGTAGGAGTTGGCATAATATTTGCTCTTCCAAATAACAATATTCCATCTGCTGCCAAGGGAGAATTTGGCGGAGTAGTCGGAATAGGCATCGCCATCATGGCTCTCGGAGCTATCAAAATTAAAAAGTCTAGCTAAGATACGGTTGTACGATGACTAGCTGTGTAAAATGCAGTCAAGATGCTACAAAAACATACAACTGTGAGCATACAAATGATGAAGAATATTGTGTGGAATGCTATACTGAATTACACTATTATCTCACTGAGAAAAAACCCAATGATATCACTTGAGTTTTCCAAATCTTTTAATTCAAATTAAAGAACTCTAAATTTGTGAAAGTTATACTTCTTTCAGGAGGGTTTGGTAAAAGACTCAAGCCTTTAACTGACTATTTGCCAAAGCCTTTGATACCCGTTTGTAATTATCCAATCATCGAGTGGCAAATAAAATATTTTAAAAAATTTGGAATTAAAGATGTCATAGTTTGTGCGGGCTATAGGGCAGATCAAGTGATAAAACATCTAGAAGGCAAGAATCTAGGGGTGAGACTCAAATATTCCATTGAAACAGAACCTCTAGGAACTGCAGGTGCCATAAAAAAAGCCAGTAAACATATTGATACTGAGAATTTTTTTGTTGCAAATGGAGATGTTTTAACAAACCTAGATTTGAATAAACTACAAACACATCAAAATTCTATTGCAGTCATACCGCTTAGAACATCGTTTGGAATTGTTCATCTTGATGGCTCAAAAGTCGAGAGATTTGAAGAAAAACCTGAGATGTTTAATTATTGGATGAATGCTGGCATCTATTATCTAAACAAAGATATTTTAAAACACCTGCCAAAAAACGGCAATCTGGAAAATACCACATTTCCACTTTTTGCAGAATCCGGAAAATTGCATGCTGTAAAATATGATAAAGTCTTTTGGAAATCCATTGACTCTTACAAGGATATGGAAGAATGTGAGGCTTTTATTCAAACCAATAAATATGAAAAATTCATTTTTTCCAAGTGAATATGATGAGACTTGGGTTTAGTCTAGGTTCTCTCTTATCAGTTGAAGAGATTATCAACTGTACAAAAGTGCTGAGTAATTATAATGTCGATTCTATTTGGATCCCTGAAACATGGGGGATGGATTGCTGTTCTATTTTATCACATGTGGCAAGCATTGTAAACAAGCCCAAGTTAGGTTCATCCATCATCAATATCTATTCTCGTAGTCCTGCATTGACAGCCATGTCTGCTGTAACGCTTGATGTAATATCCGGTGGAAGATTCATGTTAGGGCTTGGTACTAGCAGTAAACCAATTGTTGAAGATTGGCATGGCGTAGAATTTACAAAACCACTACAAAGAATGCGAGAATATGTGGATATCATTCGCCTTGTCATGTCGGGGGGGAAAGTATCATACGACGGGAACTTCTTTCACCTAAAAAACTTTGGTCTTTTGATCAAACCTCAAAGAACTAATATCCCAATTTATCTTGCGGCAATAAATCATAAGATGGTGGAACTGACTTGGGAGATTGCGGATGGGGTAATTTTTTACCTACGACCATTACATGAATTAAAAACAATAATTGAAAAAATGCAATCTAGAAGAAAAATTGATGTTGCATGTCAGTTAATAACATGTATTTCTAATGAT
>JBOGQV010000285.1:0-6606 GCA_050749145.1 Nitrosotalea sp.
ATTTCGCCTTGAAGGGTCAATTAACAGCAAGAGTGGATTATCCAAGATCCATTGCACAAACCTTGATTCATTTGATCCGTTTGTAGACGCATGTCTTTTGGAAGATGACACTGTTGATGTCATTGCAGACTGTCCGGTGCAGATCAGACTCAAAAATAAGAAATTTGGACCATATCATACCGAGAAAGTCTCTTTGCCAAAATATGCAGCAGTCTACATGCTGTGCAAAGGCCTAGGAAATGCAGTCTGACAAGCTTCTTTTCACTTATGGTTATGTCAACACTTCATTATGTGAAGTAACGACTTTGTTGCATCGACTTTCAGGATTACTGGCAACACACCAAATTCCTGTACCATTGCTTCACCTGCAACACCTCTAGAACTGTCTAACCTTGACAGCCCTCGCAGAGACTGGTTCATGACAGCGACTACATCTCTGTCAAGCCATCTCTGACATGTATCACACCAGAGCTCTCTGTTATGGTCAGATCTGTTCCATGTCCTTTGGTCTTGGAGTCTCTTTCCGCATGTAGGACACAGAGTTGATGTACCTCTGGTTTCTGATTTTGATAACTGAATTACTGGAATACCATTCCATCTTGCCTTGTATTCTATCTGCCTCTTGATTTCTCCAAAGGACCAACCATTTAGTCTACCACGATATTTTTTACCTTGCCCATTACCTTTCCTATACATTCTTCTTATGTATCTGATGTCTTCAAAGACCACTGCCTCTTTTCTTTTGTAAGCGTATTCTACTATTGATTTGGAAACCTTGTGTAATATCTGATTTACTCTATTCTTTTTCCTCTTGCCATATTTGGAATAGATCCTCTTTCTTATTCTATTGTCATTACGTTTGAAACCAGAACAGATTGATTTTGTATTATCTGAAATTTGTACAGTCTTTGAAAGGTCAAATTGTATTACTTTTTCACAATTGCCATATGTGAGATTTCGCAAATTTCTATCAATACCTGCAGTACTGGTACATTCTATTTTCTCCATTAGTTTAGAATATGATATACAAATTGAATCAAAAGTGAGTGTAAATGAATTAATCTCTATATTGGGATCTGACAAAATTTGTTTTGTATGATGGTTTAGTAAAATATTAAGATAGGTTTTATTTCCTAGCGGAATCTTAAAGATTTTGTTTTCAAGCTTGAAGCCATAACATGATACAAGAATATGTTTCTCCAAGTATGGATTCTTGGTAACAATGCCTCTTTTGATAGACTGTTTTCTGTTGGATAAAATTCCAGTAGCCCTTGATATGGCATGAATTTTATAGTATGATAAGATGTCATACTGTCGAAGTTCATAATATGCAAGATTTGACAGTCTCTTCAATGTTGTAGCATCATTTTCTAGACCAATCCTGATGCAGTGATTTACCATGCAACGAAATATTTCCATCATTTTCAGAATTGTTTCATTTGGAGTAAAGTCTTGTTTTACAGATTTGATTATCTTGTGTATTGTTGTCATTTAGGATGATACTATGCTAGATGCAATGAATTGACAAAAGAAGGTGGTTATGTTACGATTACCAGAAATTATCAACCAATGTTTATGGAACCTCTCAACCTTGATTTGACTTATTAATGGTGTTTTGTAAAAGAAACTAGGTAAGAAATTAATTTGACACAAAGGAAGGTAGCCTGATTTTGTATAATTCTTCAACCCAGTCCAGCCCACCTCCGCGTGATGCAGGAAAATATGTCAGAATAGGAATTGTTGCTTTAATTGCCATTGTAATTTTTGTCCTGACAAGCAATCAGGCAGTAGTTCTGTACATGAACTGGCAAGAATTTGGTACTATCTTTACAAAACCACTTTACTTTTCATTAATCTCTGCAGTGATTCTGGCGTCTATTACGCTGGTACGGGTAAATGTCAAAAATCGATCATCGATCTCTTGGTATGGTCTTAATGTCATATTGACATTTTTCAAGAGGGGGAGCAACTATTCTGTAACAGAAACCATTCCAAGCTTCAAAGATTACAAACTGAATGCTCCAAACTTTATCATCTGGCAAATAACAAAAGTTGTACTTTTTGGTGCCTTCTTTACAAATCTCATGTTTGGGTTTGCCATTGCATACATGCTTGACGGACACGATTTAGGTATCAATAGTGTATGGAAAATATTCTCACTTCCATTTGTAACACCCCCTACTGACCCCTCTTATGCTGTAACACATGTTGTACCAATGATTCCATCGCTTACAATTCTTGTTCCTCCAATACTTGCTGTGATTGGTCTTAGACTTGTGCTCTATGTGGGATTGCATAATATAGTGGGACTTGTCACCAGATATCTTCAGGATGCGGCAAAAGGCAAACCAAAGTTTCTAGATTATGTAGCTACGATTGAGGCAATAATTGGAATTGGAATAATCTGGGCTGGAATAAACATGTTTTTCACAGACCAGATTGATTATAACACAAAATATGCAATAGGTGGAACACTTGCTGCAGGATTTGCTCTTATTGCATTTTATTTCATTGATAAATTCAAGTCACGAGTAATCATACTTCCTTCAAAACGCGACATCTACATTCGTGTAATTACTTTGATAGTCATTGCTCTCATTGCTGGTTCTGTAATGATGGTAAACAACAGTATTGCAGATGCAAGAAAAATAGAATTCCTTGGCCCATACAAAGCAGAGCAGATCGGTGTAAATCGATATCTGGGACAATTAGATCAGATAACAATAGTTCCTCATGAAGTAAAACAAAGCTCTGTTCCTGTAGGTGACATTCCAAATTATGTTGCACAAAACAATGATCTATTAAGTAAAATCAGAGTATGGGATTGGGATGCAGCATTTGCAAAGCTCAAGCCTGAGATTGGTCTCATACCATATGTAGATTTTGAAAATAATGACATTCTGCGATTCAACGATACGCTATACTGGACCGCATCAATGAAGCCTATACTGCCATCTTCAGTCACCTTGGAGAATCAATGGTACAACCAGCATCTTGTCTATACTCATGTTGACAATGGTTTTCTCACACTTAATGCCCAAAATGGAACAATCGTAGACAGCAATAGATTCTTCAATCAAAGAATGATATACTATGGAGAAGGTGGACTGTTCTCGGAAACTTGGGCTGCCTATCCTCAGAACAGACAAACTTCAGCCGAACTAAATAATGCAACGTATAATGGCAGCGGAGGAATAGATGTCAAACCACCTATCAGTCAACTCTTTGAGCCAAACTTCTTCTTGTCATATCCAACCGAGCCGATTCATATCATTCGATACAGGGATGTGCACGATAGAATGCAGTTACTATATCCCTATTTCCAGTATGACTTGTTTGGAAAACAACTAGATATTCTTCCAGTCAGCGATGGGAAAAAAACATACTGGCTTGTACCGTTAATTGTAGGCTTTGACACCAAAAATATTCCATGGTCATTTAGTAATCCATACTTGAGACTGGTTGGATATGCGTTAGTCGATATCTATGATGGCAAAGTTACTCTGATAAAAACAGGTGATGACTTTTTCACTGACATGTTTACAAGTCAATATGGTGACCAGTTTATCCCGATACCGTCATGGCTTGACAAACAACTCCGATATCCCGAGGCTCTCTTTAACTGGAAAGTTGACATGTTCAATGTTTACCATGTAACAGATACTTCTACATTTATCCAGGCAAAAGACTTCTATGAAGTCCCAGATGGACTTGGAACCTATTACGTAGAGGAAAAACCTCCTGGATTTGACAAGCCTACCTATGTTGGATTGTTATCTCTTGAACTACGGGGATCCCAAGGAAGAAACTTGGCAGGTTACATGATAGTACAAAACGATGTTCCAAACCTTGGCAAGATGCAGTTCTACCAAGTTCCACTTGATTCCAAAACAAAACTTCTAGGACCATCTGCAGTACGTGAAGCATTAGCAAGGGAATCAGACTTTGCTCAACTGCAGACTTTGCTTAGAACCCCTAGAGTGGGAGACAATATTCTGTATAAGATAGGAGATCATGATGTTTACTTTATTCCTGTTTATACCGCAGGTTCTGGTGGTGTTGTAACACAACTAGGAACAATTGCAGCAGTAGGTGCTGCATTTGATGGTGAATACTTTGTTGGCCTAGGAAATACTCCGCAGCAAGCATTTGCTACTTACTTGGCAAAGGTTAGTGGTGTTGCTCCATCAAACGTTACTATTGCATTGCAACTAGATGAAACTACCAGAACAAATACGATAAAATCAATACTTACTGATCAAAAGATTACCATACTGACTCCAATAGCACTCCAGTTCCCGCTTACATTTGAGGAGGGCAAGGTATCATTTACACAACAGGCTGATCTGGACAAGACAAAGAGTCTCATATCAGAATTTGTGAAAAACTTTGTCCAGCCTAAAAACAAGATATTATTCTGGCAGGAAAATGGCACGGTGAAATTAGGTGCTATAACAGTAGAGGACAGTGTACCAGAGCTACACTATATCACTATAGGTGTAAGATAGTTGCTGCTAGTTGTAGACAATGGCTCTGTCTACACCTCGTCACTTTTGGACTGTATGAAAGATCTGGGCGTAGATTTTGAGCATCATGTATTTTCTGATTTATCGCAGATCAACCTTGACAATTATTCTTCTGTTATATTATCGGGAAGGCGCAAAAATGATATCCAGATGAATGCAATAAACTCAAAACTAATCTTACACTCACTTGACAAGGGCAAGCCATTGCTTGGCATATGCTATGGTGCAGAAATACTTGCACTCACCCTTGGCGGAACAATAAAAAAAATGGCATCCCCTCGTCATGGACTGCATGAAGTTAAAGTCATGGCAAATAATCCGCTTTGCAATGGAACAATTAATGCCTTTGAAAGCCACTCATACATGGTATCAACACTTGGTTCCTTTTTTACACAAATAGCTTCATCTAATGATTGCAAGTTTGAGATTTTTCAGTATGGCAGAAAAAATATCTTTGGTACACAATTCCATCCGGAGATGAGTGCAGATGGGAGATCTCTGCTTGAAAAATTTTCTTCTATTAAATAGCCTGTAAATCATCACCTGACAGAATCAATTAATATTGTACAAATTGGTTGATTTCTAGATGGATCCAACCCACACATTAGAGATACCAATAGTGCGAGAAGAAAATATCTGTCTTCCCTTGGTTGTTAGTGCAGTTTCAAAATACTGGGGAGTGGACTTGCCATTAAAAGAGGCTGCAGAAATTGCAAAAAAATATCCAGACATGAAAGGTAGTATACTCATCGAAGGCGTTGAGCTTGCAGAAAGACATGGTCTATCAGGTGTTGTAATAAACTCTACACTAAAAGAGCTCAAAAAAATGATTGACATTGGAGTTGCACCGATTGTCATATTGCCTGGGGTAAAAGATGTAGTCCAGCATGCATCACTCATTGTTGGTTATGACGAAACAGAAAAGACAATCTTTCATTATATACCAGAACCTGAAAAGATAGGGGCTATTCCTGAAAAAATATTTGATGAACAATGGCAAGAAGATGATCGGCTGATGATCTTGCTTGTCCCGCAAGATATACTTCCAGATATCAACACATTTGATGAAAATAAAATAAAATCCAACAGGCTGTGCTTTGATGGCGAAAAACTACGACTCCAGGGCAAGATTGATGAGGCAATTGTAACACTAAAGCAAGCACTTGAAATCCACAAGTCAAATTCTACTGCAATGTGCCTCTTGGCTGGAATACTAAATGACAAAAATTCTAGTGATGCTGTAAATTACTATACAAAAACTATAGGCCTAAATTCAAAATATTATCTTGCGTATAGGGGGCTTGGAAATTATTATCTGAAAACAAAAGACTATGTAAATGCAGAAAAATACTATACTGCCGCATTGGAGATTGATCCAACAAGGTTTGCACCAATCTACAAGAATCGTGGACTGGTAAGATATGAGCAACAAAAACTGGGCGGGGCAAAACAAGACTTTGAAAAATATATTGAACAGATGCCTGAAGCGCGTGACAGGCCAGAAATTGAACAAGCAATATCACAGATGTGATATTTTTCACAAAGGATTTAATGCTCATTTGATAATTTAACATAAATGAATTGCATATTTTGTAATATAGTAAACGGAACAATTTCTGCAAAAAAACTATATGAGACACAAAACTCTCTTGCTTTTTTGGATGCATTTCCACTTGTGCCAGGCCATACACTTGTGATTCCAAAAAACCATTACAATAAAGTTCAGGACATGAGTGAGTCAGACAACAAGGACCTCTTTGAAACAGTCAGAGTAATATCTGGAAAACTAGAGTCAATCTCTCCATCTTCATTGATTGCAATACATAATGGAAAGGAAAGTGGGCAAGAGATACCACATGTTCATGTACATATCATTCCTAGGAACTCATCTGATGGAGCAGGTCCGGTTCATAGCATGTTTTCAAAGAGACCATCTCTTGATGAAGATGAATTTGAAAAAATAATAAAAATTATCCAAGATAAAAAATAAAATGCGGAGTGCGGGAATTGAACCCGCGACCTTCAGCTTGGGAAGCTGACGTCCTACCAGGCTGGACTAACTCCGCTGAATCAAAATTTG